>JAEETD010000013.1 GCA_016290175.1 Prevotella sp.
GGAGGTGCTATCAACTCCCAATCCATTCGCGGGTACCATAATGAAGTCACACCCGCACAAGCCCAATCAGCATCAGATGCGGTCAATCCATTCCAAGGGAACACCACAATCACAGCTTTCCCGGAGTTTCAATTCTTCATAGGTATGACCACTCTCGGCAGCTACCGTAGTGTCCAACACATGACCTTTTCCGGGTGCAGCAACTTCAGCACTGTTATATTACCTTCATCCATTGTCCGCCTTGGGACGAGTTCCTTCGAGGGGACAGCCATAAACAGCATCAACTTGAAAAACGTCAGGTTCATAGAGAGCAAAGCGTTCAAGGACTGCTCCCGGCTGAAGTCCATTACTATTCCTGATAGCGTACAGACTACAGGCAACTACACATTCCAAGGCTGTTCGTCCTTGGAGAGCATCATCATAGGCAGGCGGGTTACTTACATCGGTTCATATACATTCTATACGTGTGGTAAGCTGAAACAAGTCGAGATACTGTCACAGGTGATTACTTCAATCGGTAACTATGCGTTCCGTGAGTGCCCTTCCTTAGAAGTTCTTGAGATTCCTGATTCCGTCACGACCCTTGGTGACGGCGTGTTCTCCTATAAGAAGTCCCCATGTGGACTTAGGTCATTCGTCATTCCCAAGAATGTCTCCAAGATAGGTAGTTACTGTTTTTGCACAGGTAACCGCGCATTACAATGGATAAAGTGCTTGGCATCAGTCCCGCCTGAGCTCGGGACCAACGCCTTCGATACCGGGGCGAGCTTTCCCATCTACGTTCCTCAGGCGAGCCTCAACGCTTACCGAGCGAACGAATCGTGGGCGGTGTATGGCGACAGAGTAATGCCTATCGGGTAACAAACTATCAACTCCTATTCGTTTTCTTTTCCATGTAGTCGAGCACCTCGCTCTTGCGGAACAAATAAACTCGCTTCCATTTGCGATGAGGGAAACCGCGTTGCCCAACCAATTTGTAGGCTGTCGAGTAACAGATACCCAAAAATTCTGCCAAGCCATCGATGCCTCTAATTACATCATCAGATTCTTCCTGCTTCACTTGGGAAACAAGACCTAACTTGTTTAATAATTCAAGTACTTTGCTTTCAATCCTTTCGTCAATCAGCAAGTCAAGTGAATTGTTTGTCATTTAATATATCTCCTATATACCGTATTTTATAAGGTTATAGGTATCTATATGTATCTAAGTTTATTTTTTTGCGTTTATTTTTATCTATTATCATTAACAACACAAAAACACACAAATAAAACAAAACTAATAAGAAAAAGGTGCAGTATTGAAGATTTATAATAATTTAACGAATTCAGAGGGTTTCCAAAAGCAGAAATGAAGGCTCTGAGTTCCATTTTTGTTCCTACTTTTGCAGCTACCAAAGAAAAAACCTCTGTAAACGCTTGATTTACAGAGGTTTTTTATATTTCCTGCGGAGAGAACAGGATTCGAACCTGCGAACCAGTTTTGCCGGTTACACGCTTTCCAGGCGTGCCTCTTCAACCACTCGAGCACCTCTCCTTTGGATTAGCGGCTGCAAAGGTAATAATTTAAAGTGAAAAGTGAAAAGTGGAAAGTGAAAAATTAATATTCTTTATCATTTTAGGCCGAAGAGGCGGGTGACGTTGGCATTGGTTATCGCGCAGACGGTTTCCTCGCTGACACCATAGCACTCAGCCATTTTCCGCAACACCTCGAGGACGAAAGCCGGTTCGTTGCGCTGGCCCCGATGGGGCACGGGTGCCATATAGGGGGCATCGGTCTCGAGGACAATACGGTCGAGGGGAACGGCAGACGGCAGGGTCGTGGGGAGATTGGATTTCTTAAAGGTCAGCACGCCTCCGATACCCAGCAGGAAACGGTCGAACTGGAGCAGTTCGCGGGCCTCAATCTCATTGCCTGTAAAACAATGGAACACACCTCCGGGCAGGTCGCTGGCATACCGCTTGAGAATGGTCACCATCTCGTTCTGTGCCTTGCGACAGTGGATCATCAGGGGCAGACGTGTCTCTACCGACCAGCGCACCTGCTCCTCGAAGGCCTCCAGCTGCTCCTGTTCGAACTCGCGGCTCCAATAGAAGTCGAGGCCGACTTCGCCGATGGCGATGATGGGTGATGGGTGATGGGTGATGGATGATGGATGATGGGTGATGGGTGATGGATGATGGATGATGGATGATGGGTGATGGATGATGGGTGATGGGTGATGGAAGATGGATGATTTGAGCTGCGCGAGGATTTCAGGCCAATCGGAGCGGACCTCCTCGGGATGGAGGCCGAGCATGGGATAGCAATAGCCGGGGTACTGGCTGCAGAGGTCGAGGACCGTCTGACACGACTTGAGGTCGATGCCGGGCACGAGCACCTTCGTGACGCCTGCCTCACGGGCACGGGCCACTACCTCGTCAAGGTCGGCAGCGAACTCCTCACCATCCAGATGACAATGTGTATCGATAAAGGAGAGCATCACGACTGGCGGTTCATCATCTGGGCAATATACTGGCGAAGGATGGTCTTACGCTCCTCAGGAACCTGTACGCGGTCGAGATACTGACAACCCTGTTCGAAATACCAGTTGATGCGCTCCTCGCAAAGCTGACGGATACCTATTTCATTATAGAGCTTCGTGACAGCAGCCACCTTCTCCGCACGGTCGAAGGTCTTGGCTTCGATCCACCGGGTAAGTTCGGCATGCTGCTCCGGATTGGACAGGTTGAGGGCGTTGATGAGCATATAGGTCTTCTTGTTCGACGTGATGTCGCCACCGATATTCTTACCGAACACCTTCGGGTCGCCATAGACATCGAGCAGGTCATCCTGCAACTGGAAGGCCAGTCCGATCTGTTCACCCGTCTTATAGAGATTGGCCAGATCGTCAGCAGAAGCACCGGCCATGATGCCTCCCATCTTCAGCGCACAGGCCAGCAGGACACTCGTCTTCAGACGGATCATCTCGATGTACTCCGCCTCGGTCACGTCGTCGCGCGTCTCAAACTCCACGTCGAACTGCTGTCCCTCACCGATCTCGAATGTGGTCTGCAGGAAGATGTCCATCACATCCTTCAGTTTGTCGGCCTCGCAGGCCCCTACCCGCTCGAAGGCCTGCAGCAGCATGGTATCGCCCGAAAGGATGGCCTGATTGGCATTCCACTTCTTATGAACGGTGGTGTGGCCGCGACGCATGTCGGCCTGATCCATCAGGTCGTCGTGGAGCAACGTGAAGTTGTGATAGGTCTCCACACCGATGGCCTGCGACATGATCCGCTCCGGATCCTCGCGGTAGAGGTTATAGGCCAGGAGCATCAGTACGGGACGGATGCGCTTGCCACCCAACGACAACACATATTGTATCGGGTCGTAGAGCGTTCGTGGCTGACGGTCATAAGCGAGGTTCTCCAGGGCCTCGTTCACCTTTCTGAGCAAATCTTCTGAGCTATACATATATTCTTGAATTTATAGTTACTATAGTTACTATAGTTTAAAAACTATAGGGATGCAGACCTGCGTGCGACAGGGCTTGGCATCCATCAGGCCGGCCTTCCACTTAGGCATCAGCCTCAACACCCGCAGGGCCTCGCGGTCGCAGGAGGGGTCGAGCTTCTTGATGACCTGAAGCTCATTGATGGTGCCGTCCTTTTCGACGATGAACTGAGCCACCACCTTGCCCTGTATCTTGCGCTGTTGGGCAGAGGGCGGATAGCGCAGGTTCTTGGTGAGCCACTTCATGAACTCAACGGCACCGCCAGGGAACTGCGGGAGATCCTCGACCACACGGAAATCAACCGGCTCGTCATACATATCGACGGCCTCGGGCAGTTTCTCTTCCTCCTCAGGCTTGGGCGGTTCCTGCATCTCAGCAGGGGCAGGCTCCACCTCCTCGGGCGGAATCTCCACATCTTCCTCGACGGGATTCACCTCCTCGGACTTCACCTCGGGGGGTGTCTCCTCGGTGGGCTTCATCATCGGCACCTCGTTCTCGTCGCGATGCAGCGGAGAGAGTTCCATCTCGGCCTCGAGATCATCCTCCATATCGAAGAAATGCCAGCCGCTGTCGCCACTGTTCCATTCCAGCGCGACAAACAGACAGGCGAGGACAAAGATCAAGCCAAGCAGGAAATTGGTGGTCCTGTTCATAATAAATCTGCCTTTTCTTCCGTTAATATCTAAAACCGAGTGCAAAATTAAGAAAAAAAGCAGTAACTTTGCACCGAAATTAGGAATATTTAGATGAAAAGAGCCGTTTTTACCATCATTTCATTGATCAGCGCACTTCTGACGTATGCTCAGGAGAGCCGGACGGCCTATAACTTCCTGCGTCTGCCCGTGAGTGCCCATGTGGCTGCCCTCGGTGGCGACAACATCTCCATCGTAGAGGACGACGCCACTCTCATCTTCCATAACCCTGCCCTCATCAACGAGGTGAGCGACCGCACCATCAACCTCAACTACATGACCTATATGGAGGGGGCCAAGACCGCCAGTGCCGCTTTTGTGAAGGCAGCTGGAGAACGGGGAACCTGGGGTGTGAGTGCGCAGTACATGGATTATGGCGAGATAAAGGAAATGAGTTGGGACAACACCCAGCTAGGAGAGTTCTCTGCCCGTGACATCGCAGTGGCAGGCTCCTATGCCTATGCCCTGAGCAACCGTTTCTCGGGTGGTATTACGGCCCGGTTCATCACCTCCCACCTTGCCAGCTATAACTCCCTGGCCGTAGGCATTGATCTCGGTCTGAACTATTATCTGGAGGAAAGCGAACTGAGCATCTCGGCTGTGGCCAGGAATCTGGGCGGACAGATCAAGGCATACGATGATGAGTTTGAACGCATTCCCCTCGACCTGCAGATCGGTCTGAGCAAACGACTGCTCAACTCTCCCTTGCGATTCTCCGCCACCCTGAGTCGTCTCAACGACTGGAGCTACGGCATCGGGAAGCACCTCGCCATCGGTGCCGACCTTATTCTCTCGCCTACCATCTACCTGGCAGCCGGCTATAACTTCCGACGCGCCTCGGAGATGAAGATCAGCGACAGCGAGGGAGAGAGCAGCCACGGGGCAGGACTGTCGCTGGGCGGCGGACTGTCGCTCGAACGCTTCAAGCTGCACATCGGATACGCCAAGTATCATGTCAGCGCCAATAGTCTGTTAATAAACGTATCCTATACATTATGAAGAAAATCACCATCGCCATCGACGGCCACAGCTCCTGTGGAAAGAGCACTATGGCCAAGGACCTTGCCCGTGAGGTCGGCTACATCTATGTTGACACGGGTGCCATGTACCGTAGCGTCACCCTCTATGCCCTGCGAAAAGGACTGTTTGAGGCTGACGGCAGTGTGAAGACCCAGGAACTGGAGGCGGAGATGCCCAATATCCACATCTCCTTCCAGTTGAATGCAGAGACCGGACGTCCTGACACATACCTGAACGGTGAGTGTGTGGAGAAGGAGATCCGCTCGCTGGAGGTGAGCAGTCATGTCAGTCCCATCGCTGCTATCGGATTCGTGCGTCGTGCCCTTGTGGCCCAGCAGCAACAGATGGGCAAGGACAAGGGTGTGGTGATGGACGGACGCGACATCGGAACCGTGGTCTTCCCGGATGCCGAGCTGAAGGTGTTTGTCACCGCCTCTGCCGAAGTACGTGCCCAGCGCCGTTATGACGAACTGAAGGCCAAGGGGATGCCTGCTGATTACGATGATATCCTGAAGAACGTGCAGGAGCGCGACTATATCGACTCCCACCGCGAGGAATCGCCGTTGCGTCAGGCGGAGGATGCCATCCTCTTAGACAATTCGAACATGACGATAGCGGAGCAGAAAGAATGGCTGCTCGAACAATTCAAGAGCGCTGCATCTTCAGTATAGCGTCGCGCGACTGCTCCATCAGCCATTTGGGGGTGGAGGTCGCCCCGCAGATGCCTACCGTCTCAATACCGTCGAGCCACTCAGGCAGAATCTCCTCAGGATCCTCGATAAGATGGCTGTTGGGATTAACCTGCAGGCATTCGTTGAAAAGCACCTTACCGTTACTGCTCTTCTTGCCACACACGAACAGGATCAGGTCATGGCGCGAAGCAAACTGCGAGATGTTCGGCATACGGTTGGCCACCGAACGGCAGATGGTGTCGAAACTCTCGAAGTGGGCATCGGGGGAGATGTGCGACTGGATATAGTCGATGATCCGGTGATACTCATCGAGCGACTTCGTGGTCTGCGAATAGAGATAGATATCACGGGTGAAGTCAAGGCGTCCGACCTCATCGAAACTCTCGATGACGATGGCCGATGATTGCGTCTGTCCCACGAGTCCAAGCACCTCCGCATGACCACGCTTACCGAAGATGACGATCTGGGGACATTGAACATTGACCATTGAACATTGAACATTGACCATTGAACATTGAGCATTATTATTATCGTACTGGCGTTTGATGCGTTTCTGCAACTGGAGCACCACGGGACAGGTGGCGTCGATGATCTCAATATTGTTCCTGCGTGCCAGTTCGTAGGTCTCAGGGGGTTCACCGTGAGCTCGTAACAACACCTTCACATCGTGCAGTTCACGCATCTCGTCATGTTTGATGGTGACGAGTCCCATCTCCCGGAGACGGTCACACTCCATACCGTTGTGTACGATATCACCCAGACAATAGAGTTTATTGCCAAGTGCCAGTTCTTCTTCAGCTTTCTTGATGGCGGTGGTCACACCGAAGCAGAACCCGCTCCCATTATCTATTTCTATTTGCATACATTTGTCCCTTTAACTCCTCTTTAACTACCCTTTAACTCCTCTTTAACTCCTCAAAATACATATCCAACAGATCCTGAGCCGCTACGAATGAGGTCTTCTGTCCTGCAAGCACTGTCTGCTCAGCAGGAGAGAGCTGTGCCTTGATCCTTGGGTTGTTATAGAAGTTCAGACGAAGGTGTTCGTTGATACTCTCGTACATCCAGTATTTCGACTGTTCGTTGCGACGGTAGTCGAAGTAGCCATTGGCCTTCACGAAGTCGATATACTCATAGATCATATCCCAGATCTCCTTGACACCCGTGCCATAGAAGCCACTGTAGCAGAGCACCTGAGGCAACCACCCGCTATCGGGCTTGGGGAAGAAATGAAGGGCATTGCGGAAGTTCGTGGCAGCCATCTGGCAACGGTCGACATTATCACCGTCACACTTATTGATGACGATGCCATCCGATATCTCCATGATACCGCGTTTGATGCCCTGCAGCTCATCGCCCGTACCCGCCACCTGAATCAGCAGGAAGAAATCGACCATCGAGTGACAGGCAGTCTCACTCTGTCCTACACCAACGGTCTCCACGAAGATCTTGTCAAAGCCTGCCGCCTCACAGAGGATGATGGTCTCACGCGTCTTTCGCGCCACACCACCCAAGGAACCTGCTGAAGGACTAGGGCGGATGAAGGAATCGGGATGCTGCGCCAGTTTCTCCATACGCGTCTTATCACCCAGGATACTGCCTTTCGTACGTTCACTGGAAGGGTCGATAGCCAGGACAGCCAACTTCCCCCCTTTCTCCTTCAGCACATGAATGCCAAACTCGTCGATACTCGTCGACTTGCCTGCGCCAGGCACACCACTGATGCCCACGCGGACACTGTTGCCGCTATAGGGCAGACACTTGTTGATGACCTCCTGCGCCTTAGCCTGATGGTCGGGGTTGACACTCTCTATCAGCGTCACTGCCTGCGAGAGGATGGTGACATCGCCTTTCAGGATTCCTTCCACCATATCGGCAGCAGTGAGCTCACGGCGACGGCTACGTTTCAGATAAGGGTTGACGATGGGAGGCTGCTCAACACCGCTGTTGACTTGCAGGCCTGCATATTCATTACTATTCTCGGGATGTTCCATACTATTTACTTCTCACTATTCACTTTTATATTAATGATCAGCTTGGTGTGATCGGGATCATTGGTAATCATCAGGATACGGGGTTTGGTACGCACCTTCCGAAGATCGTCAGCAATACCCGTAATCTTCATCGTGGCTGTCTGCGACGGTTCCAGCTTGGTACTGCTCAGCGTGAGTTTGATACCACGGGTGAACATCTGCATGGAACGGATCTCAAGGGTGGTCTTGCCGGTATTCATCAAGATGATCTCAGCCGTCTTTTTCTTCTTCCCGCCAAAATCGGTGAAATCGACATCGGTGGAAGAGATCTGCAACTGCGGAGCCAGTGCCTTGCTCACGTCGTCATAATCCTTGAGGTCGGGAAGAAGGACTGCTGATACGGGCACCTCATTGTCCTGGCTCACCTTCTCACCCAACTGCTGGGCAATATAGACCGATGTCTGGTTCAGACCGAAGTCGCGGAGTTTCTCAGAATTGAGGGTGATGGCGATCGTGCCCGCCTTAAGCGGTTCCAGTTTCTCGGGGGTGACGAGAGCCGTCAGATAAGGCGGCAGGTGCATCACATTGGGCGTCATGGTCTTCTCGCCATTGTTCAGGATATGAATCTCATGTACGGGATGGTCGCCCTTGTTCACATCGTCATATTCAAGTTCGGTCTTGTCAAGCAGCAGGTCTCCCCATGCAATAGGATATTTACCGGTAAAGTCTTCCAGTTCTGCCAGTACGACACCTTTCATCGTGAGATAAAGAGGCTTTTCAGACCCGTTGCTCTTTACGGCTGCCATCTTCTGGAACTGCCCCAGCATCCTGGCATCGTAGGTCATCTTGATGGTAAACATCATGTTACCATCCACTTCCTTGGGGTATTCCACTACGGTACAGCCACAGTCGGGTTTGACACTCTCGATAATGAGTTTGCGCTTACTCTTATTGCGGAGTTCAAACGTAGCGGTGATGGGTTGCATAAATCCCGTACGACCGGCATTGACGGTGGTTTTCGTAACCGTCAGCCGCTGAGCAGTGGCAGTGAACAGCGAACAGTGAATAGTGAACAGTATCACTATCACTCTCATCATCCACTGACATTTCATATTCTTCATCTGTTTCATATTTATTGTTGCGGTAGCAAATATTTCACTTTTCACTTTTCACTTCTAATTTCATCGAGTGCGTGGTGCCTCTGAACTCGGGAGCATAGGCACATTGTACGGTACAGGTACCTGTCTCGTAGGTTCCCGGACGATCGATGTAATATTCCGTCTCGATGACCCTGCGACCCTTGGGGAAGATGTCGAAGTAATAGTTCGTGGTATTGTCACGCGGTGTGATATAAGCCCCGTCGCGATAGCCGCTCAACTGCTTCACGGGTTCCATACAGGCAGCCCGTCTGTCAACCACCTGCACGAAATCGAGGTCACGATCAGCAATGATGGTGAGACGTACCTTTACGCGGTCGCCCACCTTGATGGATGATGGAAGATGGAAGATGGAAGAGTTATCCCCCGTCAGGATCTCGCGGATGACCTTGATGCCACTGCTGCTGTTCTCTATCTCACGGGTTATTTGGTTGAACTGTGCATAGACGGCTCCCCAAGAGGTGCCTTCCGAAGTCTTCTCCACAGTGAAGGTCTTGCTCTCAGGTGCCACGACGGTCTTCATATAACCGATACCCGCTGTAGCCGTCGAATTGTCGAGAACGGTGGCATCCACCTTCATGGTGGAGAGTGGCGAGGTGAGCGTTGAGAGGGTCTTGGAGCCATTGAGGAAGGCATAGACGGCATTCACCGAGTTGATAGGTGTATCCCAGGCCTGCGTACGTTTCTCCTGCAGGAGCCAACGCTGCATCTCCTGGATAGTCTGCTTGTCGTCGGGCGTAATCTGCTGCATAGCCTCGACCGCCATCGTCTGTGTGGGGATCTTATAGTCAAACCATGAGTAGCCTGCACGCGGAGTATCATAATAACGACCCATCTCCTCACGGAACACCGTATACTCCTTCAGGCTCTGCACGTATTCCTGAGCCTTCTGACGGTCCTTTGGCTGCAGGTTAGGCAGCTTCGACCAGATCACGGCAGTCATGGCCTTCTCATAGAGAGACTGTGCCTTGATTTCCTTCCTCAACAGCGGGATGAGATAGTCGTTGGCCTTCTGCACATTGTCGGGCAACGTCCTGCCGTCGAGGGCACAGAGATAGAGCCACTGCAGGGCCTTGAAGCTGGGGAACGAGGGTTTGATGCCCTTCTTCTCTGCTTTCTTCATCTCCTTCACCAGCTCGATGATCTCACGGCCCATGAACTTGAATGCCCTCGAGAGCATGTCCTTAGTCTGCTGACTGGTGCCGATAAGGGCATTCTGACGTACCAGCATCTCTGACACTTCCACCGTGATATAGAACGAACCCGGCATACCTGGCCACCACGACCACGAACCGTCGCCTTTCTGCAGAGCCTCCAGTTTGCCAAAGGCTGAATTGAGACGGTCCTGCATCAGATTGTCGTCGAAGAAGTCCACAAGGCGTTCTTTCTGTTCCGTCTCACGGTCGGCATCCATCACCCAAGGCGTCTCGTTGAGGATGAGGTCCTTCAGTTCCTGATCCTTCTCGAGGGCACTCATCAGCGAGGTCTCATTACCTTTCTCTTCCTGCCACAATTTAAACACCGTCTTTACCTTCGGATTCTGGTCGACGATGAACTTACCGATGCTATTGGCATAGTAGGAAGCCATCTGTGAGATAGCGTCATTATCATGAGGCTTACCGAGGGCCGGAAGCGCCTGAATCATCAGCCACGCAGGGTTGTTGGTATATTCTATGGTCAGTTTCTTGTTCGTCACCGGCTGTTTGTCTGCACCAGGGAAGAGCGTCGTCAGGTCGATGGTCTTCGTTCCGGGCTCTATCTGAGTGAAGGGACGCGTCACTGTCACTCGCTCTGTGGCTGGCAGAATCGGCAGATAATGCTGCTCACCATCGGAGAAGTCCTCGGATGCTGCCAGTACCTGGCAGATGTATAGTGAAGAGTGAATAGTGAATAGTGAATAGTCGAGTGCGAAGGACACGGAAGTCGTGCCGTCGACCTCTACAGCGAAGTCCTGCTGCTGTTCGAACACCACCTGTTCCGTCATGGGATCCTTCAGTCGGAGGAGGGCCTTACCCTTCAGGGCCTTCTCACCGGTATTGAAGATCTTGGCAGCAATCACCGCCTGATCACCCTCACGGATGAATCTTGGCACGTTGGGTTGTATCATCAGGTCTTTCTTGGCCACAGCCTCACCGTCGAGTAGGCCATAACACATATCCTGCGTGTGAGCGAGTCCCATGAAGCGCCAGGTGGTAAGACTCTCCGGCAAGGTGAACTTCAAGGCCACAGCACCTGTGGAGTCTGTCATCAGCTGGGGATAGAAGAAGGCCGTCTCGTTCAGGTTCTCACGAATCTGCACCTGGTCCATCTGCAGAGTTTTTTCGTCAGACCCTAATGAGGGCAATGCACCATTAGCGACGATATCCATTCCTGCGACTCTGCCCTGCAAGGATTCCTCAACGCCCGAATCAATACCCGTAGTAGGGAGTCCTGCCCCTGCCACTCGTTTCATAATGATCGCATCTACTGCCATCGGTGCCGATTCCTCCAACACCATCCCCGCATCCATTTTGGCATTGGCTCTCATTCTGGAACGCGTGGCATACAACATCCTCCGATTTGAATACCAGGCCGTGGGATAGACATCATGGTCGAAATGACTGTAAAGGAGTTCACTATAGCCGTATTGCTTCAGGGTCGCATAGCCCGTTGCACTGAGCACCCAGTTGGGGGAGAACTGCCAATTGGTGGAAGGCAGCCACTGGAATGTCCTGGGAGAAAAGCCCCAGGAATGAGGCGCCAACTGGTCGAGGCTCTTGTCATACAACGTCGCCATCACCATTGCATCCACAGGTTTCCCGTCTTTCGTCACAGTGAGGGTCCACTCTTCCTGTTGTCCTGGTGTCAGCCTGTCGCGGAAAGTCGTCCACTGCAGCTTTAGCTTCTTATCGGGCAGGGGTCTGCTGATGGACTGCTGATGAACATGGCACTTGCCGTCCTTCACCCAGGCGAAGGTGCAAAGGATACCGTCACCCCACTCATCTTTATACTTTAACTTGCGATTGATGAGCGCATTCGACTGGTTGACAAAGCCCTGCTCCACCACCTTCTTTCCTGAGAAGATGCTATAGGCAATATACACATCCTTGGCCGAGGAACCAACCTGCAGCGTCACAGGCGTCCCATCATTGGGGAAGCGGGCATCAGAGCAGTAGAACCAGTCGTCAGTCTCCTTGGCAGGCACCTTATCGTCGAGCGAAAAGATGGTAAACTCACGCTTGAGGGTATCCTCACCACATATCGCCTCCACATGGTGCAGACCCGACTTCAGTTTCATCGTCGTCAGACTGATCTTCGTCTGTGTCTTGATACTCTGCCATTTCCCTTCATCAAGCTTATATCTCACCTGCGCATCGATATTCTGTCCTGCAGCATTACGCAGATGGAACGTCATCGTGGGTTTCTTCTCCAACAGCATCTGTTCTTCGAGGTCCACACTCAGGGCGGTCTTACGGTTACCGAGAGGCAGCGAGTACTCTCCCGCATGCGTCTCACCGGCACCATCTGTGACATCGGCTTTCACGATGAAGTTATAGAACATCGGATAATCGGTCTTCGGCAGCGTCAACGGCACATCCACCTTGAAGCTACCGTCAGTATCCGTGATGGTCTCACCCTTCGTGATCTCCACATCCTCAGAGCCCGTACCGATATAACCGCCGTCCCAATATCGCCAGTAGGAGATCCACCAGTAGGCCCTGCCTCTTACCACACGATACTGCACCTTCGCTTCCTGGACAGGCACCCCTGCATAACTCTTGGCAACAGCCTTCACCGTCACGGTGTCACCCTCTTTATAATCTTCCTTATAAGGATCGAACTTCACCTCGAAAGTAGGCCGTTTGTATTCCTCTACCCTGAAGTAGTGTCGCTGATTGTTGGCCATGATGCAGAATTGTCCTGTCAGTCCTGAACTGGGCAGCGTGAAGTCGGCAGCACAGACACCATACTGATCTGTGGTCACCCGTTGTTCCTTCACCACCTTGCTGTTGGCGTCTCTCAATGTCAGCGTCACCGCCCTGTTCGTCACCGCCTTGTGCTCATAGCCGTTATACACGTCATAGACAATCGCCGAGGCATGAACCGTCTGTCCCGGGCGATAGATGGCCCTGTCGGTATAGACCACCGTCTCACACGACTCCCTCTGCCCTGTATCATTAAAGGAATAACGGGCAAAACGATTCTGATCAGGACAAGCCTGGTCTGTATCTGTATAGGCAAAGATCTCATATCGCCTGCCCTCGCCGTTGAAGATACACTGACCTTTCGCGTCGGTAGTCAGGTGATGGGTCTTCTCGGTAGCCAAACCCGTATTGACACGAATCCGCACCTTGGCGTTGGTGATGGGTTGTCCGGTAGAGGCCTTCACCACCACAATACGCATGTTATCGTCAGGCTGTGACTCCTCCATCACAAACACGTCGGTAACGAAATACAGACGACGTGCCACCACGGTATTGGGCTGTGAGGAGAACTCCAGCATATACACACCTACGGGCAGTCCCTCAATCGTCAGCGAATCCTCGAAGATGTCGTATGGCTGATGACCTGAGAACTGGCGTGTGGTCTCATAGACCACCTTCCCCAACAGGGGTTTGATCTTCTTGTAGCCACTCTCATACTCGGGACTGATATCGATGTCACCCTTCGCCTTCACGGCATAGACCTTCAGATTCAGTCCAGTGATATTCCGGAGATTCTTGAGAGGCAGTTGCTGGGCCTTCATCGGTGTGACGACACGATGATTGACACTCTCACCCCCTACGTTATACTGTGAGCGGATCAGCTGGGCCTCGTGAGTCTTGAGGATATTCGTCCTGTGCCAGCTGCCCCACTTATTGAGGGCGTAATGGATAAAGTTGATCTTCTCTTCTGCCGTGAACACACCATACACGCGATCCATCACCTCATAACGTTCGATGGCCACCTCACCGGCTTCGGACAGATCGCCATACAATTCCAGCAGCGAGTCCAACCGCCCCGCTTGTTCTTTCTTATCCTGCCCCTCTCTTTGTCTCACTATTTCCAGCGCCATCAGACAGGCTGCCTGACGATTGCCAGTTTTGTCATAGTATGCATGCAACGCATCGTAATCGTACTGTTCCAGGCCAACCACACTCAGCAGATCGTGGCCGAACACCTTACTGTCTACGCCTTTTATGACGAAGGGCTCATAGCTCTCGTCCTTCACCTTCGCCAGTTGCTCGCAGAGTTCCGGGGTGAGCACTGGTTTATCGGGGTTTTCCCTGACTTCCCCCTCCTCATCAGCTTCCGACAGTCGGGGATTATCCTGCCACACCCGCCAGAGGATTGTCTGATAGACCACCTTCAGAACCGGGTCCTTGGTGGCGTCGCAACGCTGCTGGATACGTTCCACAGCGGGACGGATCGAGTCCGGGGCGATGCTCTGCATCACCTGACAGGCGTTCAGTTCCGCTTTCAGCAACTGACCGTACACCTTCTCCTTCGTAGCCTTCTCAACAATCTGCTGGAGAATCTCGTATTGCGACTGCGGGAGATCCTTGTTCTCTGCCTCCGCAGCCTTCTTCCATAAGGCAGAATACGTGGTCTGCCCCCAACCCAAAAACGGCATAACCAATGATATTATTAGTAAAAAAAGACTCTTTTTCATACGCTTATGCATAAAACACATGCAAAGATAAAGAAAATCTTGCAATATGCTTTGCCTTTTAGAGATTTTTATATATCTTTGTGCCATGATTAACCAACAACTATTAAACCCCGGGAGCATTGTCGTCATCGGCGGCTCCAACAACGTACATAAGCCAGGCGGCTCTATCGTACGCAATCTGATTAGTGGCGGTTACAATGGGACCTTGCGCATTGTAAACCCCAAGGAAGACGAAGTGCAAGGTATCAAGGCTTTCCACGATGCCCGTGAGATACCCCCTACCGAACTGGCCATCCTCGTGGTGGCTGCCAGGTTCTGTCCCGACTATGTGGAGCTGCTGGCGAAGGAGAAACAGACGCGGGCCTTCATTATCATCTCCGCAGGATTCGGTGAGGAGACGAAGGCTGGTGCCGAACTCGAACAGCGCATCCTCGACACCTGTGAACAGTATGGGGCCGCACTCATCGGCCCCAATTGCATCGGTCTCCTGAACCGCAACCACCACAGTGTGTTCACCCTGCCCATTCCGAATCTCGACCCCATGGGAGCCGATTTCGTCAGCGGCAGCGGAGCCACAGCGGTATTCATCCTGGAGAGTGCCGTCATCAAAGGCCTGCAGTTCAACAGTGTGTGGTCGATAGGCAACGGCAAGCAGATCGGCATCGAGGATGTGCTGCAGTATATGGACGAGCACTTCAACCCCGAGACCGATTCGAAGGTGAAGCTGCTCTATATCGAGAACATCAGCAATCCCGACAAGCTGCTCTTCCATGCCGGAAGCCTCATCCGCAAAGGCTGTCGCATCGCTGCCATCAAGGCTGGCTCATCGGAAAGCGGTTCCCGTGCCGCTTCATCCCATACGGGTGCCATTGCCTCCAGCGACTCTGCCGTCGAGGCACTCTTCCGTAAGGCTGGCATCGTGCGTTGCTTCTCACGAGAAGAGCTCACCACCGTGGGCTGTATCTTCACCCTGCCCCCGTTCAAGGGTAAGAACTTCGCCATCGTCACCCATGCAGGAGGCCCTGGCGTCATGCTTACCGATGCCCTCTCGAAAGGCGGACTCAGCGTGCCTTCTCTGATTACTCAGGATACTCAGACTGCTGCTGAGGAGCTGAAGTCTCAGCTCTTCCCGGGCTCTTCAGTCGCCAATCCCATCGACTTCCTCGCCACCGGCACCGCTGAACAGCTCGGTCTCATCATCGACTATTGCGAAAACAAGTTCGACAACATCGACGCCATCGCCGTTATCTACGGCACTCCCGGCCTCACTCAGCTCTACGAGGCCTACGACGTGCTGGACCGGAAAATCCGCGAGTGCAAGAAACCGATCTTCCCCGTCCTGCCCAGCCTGCACACCGCCGGGCCCGAAGTGGCGGAGTTCCTGAAGAAGGGCCACGTCAACTTCAGCGACGAGGTGACACTGGCCACCGCCCTGAGTCAGATCATGCGTACCCCACAGCCTGCCTCTCCCGAACTGGAGCTCTATGGCGTCGACGTGCCCAAGATCCGCGAGATTATCTACCGCGAGACCAACCGTCTGAAATTCGAGGGTATCACAAGCGGCTACCTGGCTCCCGATACGGTACGCGAGATCCTCTCCTGTGCCGGCATCCCGCTGGTGCCTGAGATGGTCAGCACCTCTAAGGAAGAACTGACGGCCTTTGCCGAAAAGGTGGGCTATCCCGTCGTAGCCAAGGTGGTGGGGCCCGTTCATAAGAGCGATGTGGGCGGTGTGGCCCTGAACATCCGCACACCTGAACACCTTGCCCTGGAGTTCGACCGGATGATGAAGATTCCCGATGCCACGGGAGTGATGGTACAGAAGATGCTGAAGGGAACGGAACTCTTCATCGGTGCGAAATACGAGACACGCTTCGGCCATGTCGTGCTCTGCGGCCTGGGCGGCATCTTCGTCGAGGTGCTGAAGGATGTGTCGTCAGGTCTGGCTCCGCTGAGCTATGCCGAAGCCTATTCGATGATTCACTCCCTGCGCGGCTATAAGATATTAAAAGGTACGCGAGGGCAGCAAGGCATCAACGAGCAGAAATATGCCGAGATCATCGTCCGTCTCTCCACCCTCCTCCGCTTCGCCACGGAGATCAAGGAGATGGACATCAATCCGTTGCTCGCCGACGGTTCCGACGTCATCGCTGTCGACGCCCGCATCCTCATCGGAAGGTAATACAATATTATCTTGCTCATTGATAATACTTTTTTCCAAAAGATTTGGAAGTATCAGAATATGTTTGTAACTTTGCATGCAATTACGACAAAAAACAATCGGGAAAATATGGAACAGCAGAAACGTTACGGTCACTTCGACGACCAGCACCGCGAGTATGTAATCACAGATCCGCAGACCCCGTGGCCTTGGATTAACTACCTGGGCAATGAGGACTTCTTCTCTTTAATCAGCAACACCGCCGGTGGCTACAGCTTCTACAAGGATGCCAAGTTCCGCCGCATCACCCGCTATCGCTACAACAATGTACCGATGGACAATGGCGGACGATACTTTTATATCAAGGATGGCGACACCGTCTGGAACCCGGGATGGAAACCCTGCAAGACACCGCTCGACTTCTATGAGTGCCGTCACGGCATGAGCTACACCCGCATCACGGGCAAGAAGAACGGCATAGAGGCCAGCGTCCTGTTCTTCGTGCCGCTGAAGAAGTGGTGCGAGGTGCAGAAACTGACACTGACAAACGGGACTTCCGAGACCAGACAGCTGAAACTCTTCTCGTTCGAGGAGTGGTGTCTGTGGAATGCCGCTACGGACATGGAGAATTTCCAGCGCAATTTCTCGACTGGCGAGGTGGAGATCGAGGGTTCTACGATCTACCATAAGACCGAGTACCGCGAACGCCGCAACCACTATGCCTTCTATCATGTGAACGCCCCCATCCAGGGCTTCGACACCGACCGCGAGACCTTCGTGGGACTCTACAACGAGTTTGCCGATCCGCAGGCCGTGATGGAGGGGAAACCCCGCAACAGCCATGCCCACGGCTGGAGTCCCATCGCCTCCCACTATATCGAGGTGACGCTGCAGCCCGGCGAAAGCAAGGACTTCGTGTTCCTGCTCGGCTATATCGAGAATGAACAGGATGAGAAGTTCGAGGCGCCTCAGGTCATCAACAAGCAGAAGGCCCACGCCCTCATCGCCGAACTCGACACTACCGCTAAGGTGGACCAGGCATTCGCCGAACTCTGCGAGTACTGGGATGCCCTGCTTAATATTTATAAGGTGAAGACCGGCAACGACAAACTCGACCGCATGGTGAACATCTGGAACCAGTACCAGTGCATGGTCACCTTCAATTTCTCGCGAAGCGCCAGCTTCTTCGAGAGCGGTGTAGGCCGTGGCATGGGCTTCCGCGACTCGAACCAGGACCTCGTAGGCTTCGTACACCAGATACCCCCGCGTGCCCGTCAGCGCATCATCGACATTGCCTCCACGCAGTTCCCCGACGGCGGCTGCTACCACCAGTACCAGCCCCTCACCAAGCGCGGCAACAATGATATCGGCGGCGGCTTCAACGACGACCCCTGCTGGCTCATCTTCGGCACCGTGGCCTATATCAAGGAGACAGGCGACTTCTCCATTCTCGACGAGATGGTGCCCTTCGACAACCAGCCCGGCTCTGAGGTCACCCTCTTCGAACATCTCAAGATCTCGATGGACCACGTCATCAAGAACCTCGGTCCCCACATGCTGCCACTGATAGGCCGTGCCGACTGGAACGACTGTCTCAACCTCAACTGCTTCTCGTGGGATCCCAACGAATCGTTCCAGACCACTGAGAATGTATCTGAGGGCACCAAGGCCGAATCGCTGATGATCGCCGGACTGTTTGTGGTCACTGGCAAGGATTACGTTGCTCTCTGCCAGAAGCTCGGCAAGGCCGCCGAGGCTGAGCGCATGCAGCAGGCCGTCGACGCCATGATCGAGGCTGTGAAGAAGCACGGCTGGGATGGCGAGTGGTATCTGCGCGCCTACGATTTCTACGGACGCAAGATCGGCTCCAACGAATGCGAGGAAGCCAAGATCTTCATCGAGAGCCAAGGCTGGTGCACCATGGCCGAAATCGGAGCCGAGGACGGTATGGTAGCCAAGAGCCTCGATTCCTGTAAGAAATACCTCGAGTGCGAGCACGGTATGGTGCTCAACAATCCCGCCTTCACCAAGTATATCTACGAATATGGCGAGATCAGTTCCTATCCCGAAGGCTACAAGGAGAATGCCGGTATCTTCTGCCACAACAATCCCTGGGTCATCATCGGCGAGTGCCTGGCAGGCCGCGGCAACGATGCCTGGAGCCACTACGCCAAGATCCTGCCCTCCTACGTCGAGGAGAAATACCAGACGCTGCACAAGGTGGAGCCATACGTCAACTGTCAGATGGTAGCCGGTAAGGATGCCTTCAAGCCCGGCGAGGGTAAGAATTCCTGGCTCACGGGTACTGCCGCCTGGATGTGGTACACCGTCTCGGAGTTCATCCTCGGCATCAAGCCCGACTACGATGGCATCCGCATCGATCCCTGTCTGCCTGAGACAGCCACGGACTACACCGTCCAGCGCAAGTTCCGCGAGGCCGACTACAAGATCACCATCCATCCCAACGGCGCGCAGAAGGGCGTCACGTCCATCACCCTTGATGGTCAGCCCGTCTCCGGCACCGTCATCCCCTACTCCCCCGGCAGGCACACCGTAGAGGTAACGATGTAACTACATCTACATGCCCAAGGGGAAACTTGGCTGAAGGTCGATGCCCTTTAGTATGACACTAGACACCCTCTAGTGTCATACTAAAGGGTGTCTAGTGTCAGGGTAAAATTACACAGTAGGAACCGACCCTACTGTGTATTTAATTTTTGTGTAAATATCATTCGGGTTTGGAGATGACCTTTATCGTGCAGTTGACGTTGTGGTTGCTCTTAACCCAGATGCGGACAGTGTACTCGCCCGCTGGTGCGTTATCGACGTATATCGGCCAGCCCTGAGGACCATAGGTCTTCTGGAGGGAGAAGTAGTTGTTGGGGTTGGTCGCGGGGTCGATCTCGAGGGCATTGAAGTCTATCTTCTCGTCTTCGCTGTCCTTCGGTGCGAAGTCGAAGCTGAAGGATAGATAACCGTAGCCGGTATAAGTGAACTCGGTCTGACTCGGCTTGATCATCGTGTACTTCCAGCCATTGCCCGTAGCGACAGTAATGAGGCACTTGACTTCGGGATTGCTCTTCAGTGCGAAGGCAATATACACGTCCTTATTGTCGTTCGACTTCACTGAGGTGAGCGTCTTTGTAGCGACATCCCAGGTGAAATAGCCGTCGTTGACGCCATTTCTGGCATCTTCGTATTTGGATGCCTGGCCCACAATCTCAACGTCGTTCCAATCCCATGTGGCACCCTCTTCGTTGTAGCCTGCCAGAGTTACCTGCGTGGATTCACCCACTTTTACCCAGTCTTTGTCTGCATCCAGATCGAAGTAGTAGATGGTCGGGATGTGCGTGTGCATCGTTCCCTTACCATAGACCTCGTACTCGTCGCCACTCTCATCGGCCTCGTTAGTAAAGACAAGGTAGAACAGGAACTCATAGTCGCCAGTATATTCATCATCGCCAGAAGCACGTCGGGCGTTGGCTGGCTGTGTCTTATTGCACGGCTCGCGCAGCAGCACCTTACTTCCCGGCTTCATGCTGCCGAAGGCTTCCTCGCCGCTGAACTTGGCAAAGCTACCCATAATAGGATTACCGCCAGCGAATAGTTCGAAGCCGATTTTGGCTCCCGGTGTGTTCTCAAACGCCTGACCTGTGAGCATTGCAATGACATTTCTCATGGTCAAAGGGAGGAATCCATAGACCATACCATTCGTCATACCCTTATCGTCGGCATCCTCCAACATGATGGAGACGCTTTCCTTGTTCTGGCTGTATTCTGAATACTTGGGCGCAAAGTTGCGGGTCTCACTCTCGCCTGTCTTCTTGTTTGTGATGACGTAGGCGTTATCCAACTGGTTGGCCTTGTTCAGGTCGTCATCGCCGGTGTCGCAGGGGGCTTTGCCGCCCTTGATGGTAATCTTGGCAGTGGCGCGGCCTTCATAGTCTTTCTTGACGCCCTCCTCGGTAACGATGGCAATGACCTCGCCCTCAGGAGCATCATTCGTAGGTGTGAAGTAAGCCGTTACAAGACCTTCTGCGTCGGTGGTGTTAAAGCGAGGCGATACCGTGCCGTTGGTAGCGACGAACTCCACGCGCTTGTGGGCCCATGCTGATAAATCTGTTCCTTCTGTCTTCTGCAGCAAGAAGTGAACGGGCACAGCTTCGGCACCCTTCTCTACCTCCTGCGAGGGATTCAGACACCGGATGTTGTACTTCAGCAGCTTGGAAGTCCATTTCTTTTCGACGAATTTTGCTACATTATCGTCACCCGCCGACTTGCACAGTTTGATATTAACTCTTTCTACTGGAGGTTCGCCTTTCTTGAATGTCACCTTGGCCTTGCCGTTTTCATCGGTGTACTTCAGCAGCAGCTTCTTGTCGCCCGATGCCGAACCTTCTATCTCGAATGCAACCAGTGCACCAATGCTGGTGAGCTTCTCATTGGTGGTATAGTCGTAGTGGAACACGGTAACCTCAATATCCTGTTCGTCGTCCTGCATCAGGTCGCGTTCTGGTGTCTCTAAGGTGAAATCCTCAGGATTGTACATCAGATTCTGCGCTTTACCAACTTCATCGCTAGGGAAATTATCGCCAGCCGAATGATCCAACAGCCATCCTGGAATATTGTACATATGGATAAGTGTATTAGACCAACGATCAACTCTTACATGGCGTGCAATATCATCGGGAGCCTCATCGGGATACGGCAGCCACGACCTCGGATTCACTAACGTCCATTCTGTCGAACCAATTTGAGTGCGGCAATACTGGCCATAGAAATTGATATGGAAGGTAGGCCTAACTCCAGCTCTTCCGTGGCACTGGCTGTTTTTGTACTCAGCGTTTCCGATGTTTGCCTCTGGATAGATAAGGCTTAAAGTCGGGGTTTCTTCAAAAATGAACTCTCCATCTAAATTATCGTCAACGCACGTTAGACCGTACTTGAAGTGTTTGGAATACTTGTGTCCTCCAACGACATCTCCCTGACCGAGGCAGTGGTAGCCATGGTTACACAACACATCGCCATTCAGGACAACCTGCACGGGAACGCCCTCCACATTGAAGGTATATCTCTGCTGCACGACACCGGTTTTCAACTTCATCATGTCGTCGGAATACGGTTCTGGCTGGCCAGACATCTCATTCGGGGTTCTGCAGCTTATGTCTAATACGGTCTCGCCTTCGGAGTCGCCTTCCAGCAGGACGCTGGCCTTGGTGGTGTGACCCTTCCACACCTTGTACCACGGTTGTCTCTCGAAGGAGAATTCCAGGGTGCCTTTGAACTTCATGGCCAGTTTGGCCTTTTGGATTTTGAACGTGAGGTTACCCCACGACTCCAGCATAATGTCGCTGCCTTCGTAGTCGAGCGTCAGCTCCTGGGTGGAAGGCGCACGGTTGCCGCGGGCATTGTACACCTCCACATACTTGCCGTCCTCCAGGATTTCCACCTTTTCGGGCCTGAATACAGGCTTGGAGCCTGAAACTCCTCTGGCGCTTGCTGTCCCGTCATCGCCTAACTCGAAGGTTAATTTCTGATCGCGGAACAGGTTGCCCATGTCGCCCTGCGTTGTCTTCAGGGTAGCGGTCTTGCCTGCTACCGATGTCACTTCATCGATGATGCGGATCATCAGAGTGCCAAGCTCATCGGGTACCATCACCACGTCGTACTCACCCATCACGGGTACTTCCTCGGCGAAGGTGATCACGGCCACGCCCGTCTCAGCGTCGTAGCTGTCGAGTTTGTTCTTCTCCCAGTCGATGTCGATGTAGCGGGAGTCTTCCTTGCCGGCCTGTTCTATCTTCAGCGTGGTGGTGAGCGTGCCGTCCTTAGAGGTCAGCGTCACCGTGCCTGTGCGCTCATCCACGCTGGGGTTCATGGCTACCTTCACATAGCGCTGTCCGTCCTTGGCCTCGGTATCGAAGGTGATCCATGAGGGAGAGGATGCCACTTCGAAGTCGACATTGGCCTTCACCTGTACGGCCAGTTCCACGCCGTCGGCATCGACGCTGACGGTCTGGGGATCAACAAACACGAAGTTGGGATTACCCTGCATGCTCTTCACCACATCGAAGGTGTAGGAAATCGCCTGGCCGTCCATATAGATGGTGAAGCCCGGCGGTGTGGCCTGAAACTCGATGCTTGTAATCTTGTCGGGATCGTAGGGGGCGCGGTTGCCGTCCTTATCGATGACGATAATGGTCTGTGCCGTGGCGACGATGCTGAGCACCATCATCCAGGCTAAAAGTAACAGTTTCTTCATTTGCGCTGAACTTTAATGGTGGTACTTCCGTCTTTGATGATATACGTCCCGAGGGGGAGTTCTGAGATGGACTTGACATCCTTGCGGATCAGCTTGCCGCCGAGGTCGTAGGCATCAAACTGGTCGGAGAGCAGGTCGAGGCCTGTTGCCTTCACGTCGCGGATAGCGGTCTCCACGTCCTCGAAA
The DNA here is from genome assembly GCA_016290175.1 of Prevotella sp. Classification (GTDB taxonomy): domain Bacteria; phylum Bacteroidota; class Bacteroidia; order Bacteroidales; family Bacteroidaceae; genus Prevotella. The sequence goes on from JAEETD010000013.1 coordinate 23,270, forward strand.
GTCATCTTCTGCACAGTCTCGATGGGCCAGGATAAGGTGGTCGAGGGACTGCTGGTGGTTAGTGATACCATGCCGTCGGCATAGGTCAGCTCAGGCATGTCGGCAAAGAGCACCTTGCTCTGGTTGCCGTCGTTGAGCCAGATGACAATGCCTTTGGCTTTTTCCTGTGCCCAGGCTCCTGAGGAGCAGAGCACGGCGAGGAACAGCGTCATGGCCGTCCGCGCAAAAAGGTTAGTCTTCTTTTTCATAAAATCACGAATTAGTTATTAATAAATGGAAAATAAGTCAATATTTTAAACATTAAAAGGTGCAGTAATCCCGAATATGTCTGCATTTAGCAATGATTGTCAACAGGACTGTTTTTCCTCTACGTCCTGGTCGGGTATCCGTTGTTCGAACATCCTGCGGAGGCCTTCTTCGTAGAACTGCAGGGCCTCGTGACCTTTCTGGGTAATACTACAGGTGGTACGGGAGAGCCGCCCTACCCCAGTTTTCGAGACTTCGATATAGCCAGCCTCCTTCAGCGTAGCGAGTTGTATGCTGAGGTTGCCACGGGTAGAGTCGGTAATCTCGCACAGATACATAAAGTCGGCACTCTGCAGGCTGTCGAGGGCAACCATGATTTTCAACCGCAGTTCGCTATGAAGCAGCGAGTTGATAACGGGGAATTTAAAGGTACTCATTGTGTTGATTCTTGTAACTGTTCCTAACATATCTACGGAACAGATGTCCCGGGATGATGAGGGCGATGACGACGATGAGGGCGGTGATGAACAACTGCCACGGCCAGAGGTCGCCCTGAAAGAAGAGAGGCACGGCGGAGAGCGCCGAGGCAATGATGCCACAGACGGTCTTCGGCCGGAAGTGAAGGATGATACCCGTCATGAAACAGCCCATACCGCACATCAGGCTGATGAAGGGGAAGAGACACTGGCGGTAGACATCGGCCATGCCCATGGCGAAGCCACCGACACAGCAGGCGAACCCGATGAATACCCACATTACCATGATGACATTCTGGTCGAGTGTGCGGTGGTGGGTACGCTCATAGTCCTCGTTGACGAAATAGATCATCAGCGGCACACCGATCAGTGGGATGCCTGCCCAGATCCAGCTGCACCAGTCTTCGTTCCATACCATCAGGGCCACAAACTCCATGAGCATCACGATGGCCGTGGGGTAGCCCCAGGCCAGGAACAGATTCTCGCCAGTCAGTTCTTTTCTGGCTGTCACCTCACCCCGGATGCGGGTGATGATGTCGAGTTCATTCTGAGTATCCATAGCGTAACTTTACATTTTAGGTGATGCTGAATTCTTGCTGCACAAAGATAAGGTTTATTTCTTAAACATACAAGACAAACGGCTTTCTTTTAAGTTGTTTTAACAAAAAGGTCTGCCATTTTGTCGGTATTAATTTGTTCGGCACAGGCTTTGTTCCTTTATAGGTAAAAACATAGGAGGACAAAGATATGACATTAGACAAGTTTACAATCAAAGCACAGGAGGCCGTGCAGCAGGCAGTGAACAGCGCACAGCTGAACGGCCAGCAGGTCATCGAACCTGTACATATTCTGAAAGGTGTATTGGAAAAGGCGAAGGACGTAACGAACTTCATCTTCCAGAAACTCGGTGTGAATGCCCAGCAGATAGAGATGCTCGTGGACAGCGAGATCAAGCATCTGCCGAAGGTGCAGGGCGGACAACCGTATCTCTCTAATGATAGTAATAATGTACTCGTGCACGCGCAAGAGCTTTCGCAGAAGATGGGCGACGAATTCGTGGCGTGTGAGTCTTTGCTGCAGGCTCTGCTGACAGTGAACTCGACTGCCTCAAGGATCATGAAGGACGCAGGCTGCACGGAGAAAGACATGCTGAAGGCTATCCAGGAACTGCGACAGGGTCAGAAGGTGCAGTCGCAATCGGCGGATGATAACTATCAGTCGCTGGAGAAGTATGCCAAGAACCTCGTGGATCTCGCCCGTAAGGGAAAGCTGGATCCGGTGATCGGACGTGATGACGAGATCCGAAGACTGTTGCAGATCCTTTCACGACGTACGAAGAACAACCCGATCCTGATTGGTGAGCCCGGTACGGGTAAGACCGCCATCGTGGAGGGTCTGGCAGGACGAATCGTGAGAGGCGACGTGCCTGAGAACCTGAAGGACAAGCAGGTGTACTCGCTCGATATGGGTGCGCTGGTGGCAGGCGCGAAGTACAAGGGCGAGTTTGAGGAGCGTCTGAAGAGCGTGATCAACGAGGTGACAAAGGCCGAGGGGCGCATCATCCTGTTTATCGACGAGATCCACACGCTGGTAGGAGCCGGTGGTGGCGAGGGGGCGATGGATGCCGCCAATATCCTGAAGCCGGCATTGGCCCGTGGTGAACTAAGAGCCATCGGAGCCACTACCCTGAATGAGTATCAGAAATACTTCGAGAAGGATAAGGCACTGGAGCGAAGATTCCAGACGGTGATGGTGGATGAGCCCGATGAACTCTCAGCTATTTCTATTCTGAGGGGTCTGAAGGAGCGCTATGAGAACCATCACAAGGTGAGGATACAGGATGATGCCTGTATCGCCGCCGTGCAACTCTCTGAGCGCTATATCTCAGAAAGGTTTTTACCGGATAAGGCCATCGACCTGATGGACGAGGCAGCAGCCAAACTGAGGATGGAGCGTGACTCTGTGCCTGAGGAGCTCGATGAGATCACCCGAAGGCTGGCACAGCTCGAGATTGAGCGCGAGAGCATCAAGCGAGAGAATTCTGGCCAGGCCAGCAAATCTAGCCTATCTAGCCAGGCAAGCCCGGCTAGCAAACTAGAGCAACTGGATAAGGATATCGCAGAGCTCCGCGAACAGGAGACACAATTCCGTGCCAAATGGGAAGGTGAGCGCCAGCTGATCAACAAGATCCAGCAGGACAAGCAGGAAATAGAGAACCTGAAGCTGGAGGCAGAGCGCGCCGAGCGCGAGGGCGACTATGGCAAGGTGGCAGAGATACGCTACTCGAAACTGAAAGTCCTCGAAGATGATATAGAAGTGAATAGTGAAAAGCTAAAAGTGAATAGTGACAACAATCGTCTCGTGCGCGAGGAGGTGACAGCGGATGATATCGCAGAGGTGGTTTCGCGCTGGACGGGAATCCCCGTGACAAGGATGATGCAGAGTGAAAGAGAAAAGCTGCTCCATCTGGAAGAGGAACTGCATAAGCGGGTGATTGGTCAGGACGAGGCCATCACGGCAGTATCCGATGCAGTACGTCGTTCAAGGGCGGGTCTGCAGGATCCCAAGCGACCCATTGCCTCGTTTATCTTCTTAGGTACGACGGGTGTAGGTAAGACGGAGCTTGCCAAGACTCTGGCAGACTATCTCTTCAACGACGAGACGATGATGACACGTATCGATATGAGTGAGTATCAGGAGAAATACAGTGTGAGCCGTCTGATTGGTGCACCTCCGGGCTATGTGGGCTACGATGAGGGTGGACAGCTGACGGAGGCGGTACGCAGGAAGCCTTACTCCGTGGTGCTCTTCGATGAGATCGAAAAAGCACATCCGGATGTGTTCAACATCCTGCTGCAGGTATTGGACGATGGACGTCTGACAGATAACAAGGGACGTACGGCGAACTTTAAGAACACCATCATCATCATGACCTCGAATGCGACACGGGAACAGTTGCGCAGCACGATGCGTCCGGAGTTTCTGAACCGTATCGATGAGATCATCACCTTCACACCGCTGACAAAGGAACAGATTGCCGATGTGGTTCGTCTACAGATGAAGAAGGTGAAGGATATGCTGGAGCCGCAGGGTATCACACTCGAATGCACACCGCAGGCCATCGCCTATCTGGCAGAAGAGGGCTACGATCCTGACTTCGGCGCACGACCCGTAAAGCGCGCCATCCAGCAGTTCGTACTGAATGACCTCTCGAAAAAACTCCTTGCCGATGAGGTGGATCGCACAAAACCGATCATCATCGACGAATTCGGCGAAGGACTGGTGTTCAGGAACTGAGAAGTGAAAAGTGAAAAGTGAAAAGTGAAAATGCATCTGCTATCTGCGGATGCATTTTTTTGTGGTGCCGTCGGAGTATCTGACGATGTAGATGCCGCGCGAAGGAGTCGTAACAAGGTGACCTTGGAGGTCGTAGACGGCCACGGGGAGGACGTCAGAAGAAATCGGGATGATGGCATCAGGGGTGTCGGAGAAGTGGAAACTGATGTGACCATCCGTTTCGCGGATCTGCGTGATGGGCTTACCCATAAAGAAACTGCCATCGCTACGGGCATGATACAAGGTAGCTGCCGGTGTTGTGGTATCCGTAAGGGCATCATGAACCACCCCCTCACTATCTGTATAGGGATAGGCCGTGTTTTGCAAGCGGATGGTACGCCCATCTTCGTTGTATTTATTCTTCGTTCCGTAGAGATCTTTGTAATAGTTGAAGTCGAGACCATCGGCATGGAATAAATCGTAACGATGGTGATTGACGACGCTATTGACATCATTCCCGGTCCAGGCAGTATAATTATAGTCAACATGTGCCACCAGCAGCCCATGTCCGGGAAGCATAAAGTCCCACCCCACCTGCTGACGGTTCTCCAGAAGGTAATACTCATCAGAAAAGGCATCGTTGAGGATGCGATAGGCAACACCGCTCAGATCGAACGGCTGCATATTGGTGATATCCGTGGAGGTAGTGAGGTCGACAGGTGTCTGCCAATTCAACAGTTGCCGTTCCAGACTGGAAAGATTGACGGGACACCAGCCATCGCCGGAATAGCAGCCGCCATCCATCAGGTCCCATTCATCGACGACAGAGTACTCATTGCCCCTGATGGGATAAAGATCCGGAAGACCGAAGGTATGACAGTATTCATGGCAGATAGTACCGATACCAGCGGATTGGTTGTTAGACCACAGTTCATTGCTGGCAGAATAATACCCCAGCGAGACACCATCAGCCGTCGCAAACGAATAGCCTGTATTAGGCCAGATGCAACCTGTAGCAACATCGTGACTCTCGTTGCCACCATATCCGGCATAGATCAGGATAACTGAGCGAACCGAGGTTTCACCATCCCAAACATAGACGGAAAAATCCACCAGTTCGTCAGCGGCCTTCAAAGCTGCTCTAATCTGTGATAGGCCTTTATTCTCCTCATCACTTGACTTCTGCTTCGACGGCAACTTGACAGGGCCGATGATATCGAACTGGATATTGAACAGTCCATTCGACTGAGCCCGGAAATAGTCTGCTACACAACCTGGGCCCACACCGAGGTTATATCCCTGTTCATTAAACACACGATCGTAGAACTCCCTGGGATCATCGCATCTGAAATCACAATCGGCAAAAGAGAACAAGACCACCGGTACACGATAAATCTTGTTAGTGTCCCAAGGTTTAGCAGGCACATCTCCAATAGGACCCGACTCCTGATGATGTTTGAAGGTGAGTACCGAACCGTCACGCATCCGATGGGTGATATAGCCTCCTGCGAAGACAGAAGACACTATGGCACACAACGCAATGAGAATCAACCATCTTCTCATTTGACAACCACTTTACGCCCCTCAACGATATATATCCCCTTGCTCAGGGGACGGCCAGGTAACAGACGGCCTTGCAAGTCGTACCAACGCTGCGATCCTATGACGGAATGCTCCACGGACTGTATCGCCGAGGCATCCTCCATGAAGTCGAAGGAGGCCAGACCATCGCTATCGACAGAGATATTATACAAGGGCTTCGACATCAGCAAGCTGCCATCGGAACTCTCATGCCACAATCTGGCTGCAGGCTGCGAGGTATCCGTCAGACTGTTGTTGACACCATAGGGATAAGCCCAGCCAGACCCAGAATAGATTGAGGTCATGTTGTTGGCAGGGAAGATTGTATAATGCTGACGATAGCTGGTGTTGACTTGCATATTATAATCATAGCTTGTCCATAAGGACTCGTCGTAATCGATATGGAAGATAATCACGCCAGAGCCAGGCAACTTTGTATCAAACCCTATAGGCTGACGGTTCTCAACGATGTAGTATTCGCTGGGATAGTCGTCATTACGGATGAGATAGGCCTCTCCCTCCTCGCTGAGGGCATGAATACCCGTAATCGTCGTGGGGTCTTTCAATTCGATGGGTTCAAGCCATTCCATCTGCCAACGCTCATGGGCAGAATAGCCGGCAGGACAATAACCATTGTCATTCATATTGCCATAGTCCATCAGATCCCATTGTCCCACATACATCTTTTGGCCCTCATAGAAATCAGGAAATCCGAAACAGTGGGTATACTCATGGCAGATGGTGCCAAAGGAATCATAACCACCTTTAGACCCGATTTCCTGAACTGCGCAATAGACGTCGACGGTATAGATATTCCCATTGCTTTCGAAAGTACAGGCATCGCGGAAATCTGAAGGATCTGACGTCGTCAGGTCAAGATGTTCATTGAGCCGCCACTGGTGGGGCCAGATCGTATCGTAGCCACCACCATAGCTGCCATAAGAAGTGCCTTTCCCCGCAAAGACAATAATCAATTGGTTGATATAGCCATCGCCATTCCAATCGTAGAGACTCCAGTCAATATCACGCGTCGACAGTACCTCGAGGACATCATCCACTAAGTACTGTGAGTTCTCATCATCATCCATAGTGCTGCGGTATTTCTTGCATTCATCAACCTCAACATACTGCAAGTCGAACACTAAATCGAACAGACCATAGCTCTGGGCATAGAAATAATCGTGTACGGAGCCATAGAACGGGGGCTCCGAGAGATTCTTGGTATTGAAGATCTTATCCCACTGCTCTATCGTGGCATTCTCATCACCCTGAAACGTACGGTCCTTGAACGAAGCAAGAACCACGAGCTGGTGACGGGTACCTTTATAGAAATCGCCACCACAGCGGAATGGCGGATACTGGGCACGACGCAGAGCCGTCTCCTGACGCGGCGTACCTCGTCGACATCCTTGCCGTGGAATATCTTCTGCTGCTACCGTCAATGTGACGAGCAGCAGCAGAAAGACAGTTATTTGGCGCACGGAGCCCATGGTTTAAGGGTCTTGAAGAAATCGTTTCCCTTATCATCGACAAGGATAAAGGCAGGGAAGTCTTCCACATCGATCTTCCATACAGCCTCCATGCCGAGTTCGGGATACTCCACGCACTCGATGCTCTTGATGCTGCTCTGCGAGAGAACGGCTGCCACACCACCAATAGAGCCAAGATAGAAACCACCATATTTCTTACAAGCCTCTGTCACCACATCGGAACGATTACCCTTGGCAATCATCACGAGACTTGCACCCAACGACTGGAACTCATCCACGTAGGGATCCATACGGTTGGCCGTGGTAGGTCCCATTGAACCACAAGGATAGCCCTCCGGTGTCTTGGCGGGTCCTGCATAGAGCACAGGATATTTCTTGAAGTAGTCGGGCAATCCCTCACCGGCATCCAGACGGGCCTTCAGCTTAGCATGGGCGATATCTCGGGCTACGATGATAGTGCCCTTCAGGTTTACACGGGTAGAGACAGGATATTTGCTCAACTCAGCACGAACAGCATCGATACCCTCGTTGAGGTCGATGGTGATGGTGTTCTGTCCCTCACCTGCCTGGGCATACTCCGCAGGAATCAGTTCTGAGGGGTTCGAGTCCATCTTCTCGAGCCAGATACCATCGGCATTGATCTTTGCCTTGATATTACGGTCGGCAGAGCAGCTGACACCCATACCTATCGGACAGCTGGCACCATGACGCGGCAGACGCACGACACGGATGTCGTGAGCCAGATACTTACCACCGAACTGTGCACCCAGACCTATCTTATGAGCCTCTTTGAGAAGTTTTTCCTCGAGGTCGACATCACGGAAGGCACGTCCTGTCTCATCGCCTGTAGTAGGCAGACCGTCATAGAACTTGATAGAAGCCAGTTTTACGGTAAGAAGGTTCTTCTCAGCTGACGTACCACCAATCACGAAAGCAATGTGATAAGGCGGACAGGCAGCAGTACCGAGACTCTTCATCTTCTCTACAAGGAAGGGAATCAGCGTACCCTCGTTCTGGATGGTGGCCTTGGTCATCGGATAGAAATAGGTCTTATTAGCACTACCGCCTCCCTTGGCCACCATCACGAACTTATACTCAGCACCCTCTGTTGCCTCGATATCAATCTGGGCAGGGAGGTTGCAACGGGTGTTCACCTCGTCGTACATGTTCAGCGGTGCATTCTGAGAGTAGCGCAGGTTGTCCTGTGTGAAGGTATTGAACACACCCAACGACAGGGCTTCCTCATCCTCAAAGCCAGTCCATATCTGCTGGCCCTTCTCACCATGGATGATAGCCGTACCAGTGTCCTGACAGAAAGGCAGGATGCCGCGTGCAGCAACTTCAGCATTACGCAGGAACTGCAGGGCGACGTACTTATCATTCTCTGAAGCCTCAGGGTCATTCAGAATCTTTGCCACCTGAAGATTATGCTCACGACGCAGCATGAACTCCACATCGTGGAATGCCTGCTGGGCCAATAGTGTCAAGGCCTCCTTGGAGACTTTCACGATCTGCTTTCCTTCAAACTCGGCGGTTGTCACACCTTCCTTACTCAACAGACGATACTCTGTTTTGTCCTCGCCCACCTGAAACATCGGGGCGTACTTGAATTCTACGTTTTTAGCCATATTCTTAAAATAATTAGGATATCCTAGATAATCTAGAGAGACCAGCCATACCAGCAAGCCTAGTACCCGAAGACCTCCTCTGTTCTAAGCCTGCGGATGGGCCCGATCTTTTCGAGAGATTTCATGTCGAGCTCCTTTTCATCGCCGAGGATGATGTAGCGATAAGACTTGTCAGCGATTCGCTGCTTGGCGAAATCCACGACATTCTGGAGCGTGAGCTGTGGCAGCTGCTCATAGATCTTGGCATTCAGATCATAGTCGATGCCAAGTTTCTGGGCTGCAATGTAATTCCAGATGATACTCATCTTATTAATCCGGTTGCTGGCCAACTGCTTGGTCAGTGCCTCCTTGGCAATCTTGAATGCAGCCTCGCTGGCTGGCATCTGGTTCATGATCTCATTGAAATGGTTCACAGCGTCCATCATCTTATCGTTCTGGGTGATGATATGTGTCATAAACGACTCCTTGCGCCCCTTCACTGCCGGACGGTTGTAAATGGCGTAGGCATTATAAGCTAAACCACGTGTCTCACGCATTTCCTGGAACACGATGCCATTCATGCCACCGCCAAAGTACTCATTGAACAAGGCCCGTACGGCAGACTCCTCAGGATTCCAGTCGCGTCCTTCATTATGGTACATGCGCATGTAGATGTTCTTGGCCTGATAAGGCGCTATCCATACCTCGTTCTCGTTAGCCAACTGATCCAGATAGGGTTTGTTCTCGAGGGCGGGCTTCAAGTCATTTGCAAACAAGCTGCTGACTGATTCAGACACCTTTCCCTCATCCAGCGGGCCATAGTATAACACCTTGTGCTGATACTGGTTCAGACCCTTCAGCAGGTCTACGAACACCTGAGGATCCGTTTCCTTGAGTTCCTGCTCCGTCATCATGTCGCGATAGGCATTATGCTCGCCCTGGCTACCATATCTGTATAGGAACTCAAAGTAGTTACGCTGGTTCTTCTTGGCGTCGTTTCTGGTCTTCAGCATCACGTTTACCATCTCATTATAGGCCTCCTTATCCACCTTGGCATTCTGCAGTACATTCTGCATCAGGGCAATGGCAGCTTCCATGTTCTCGCTGAGTCCATACAGGCTGACGTTGATATTCTCGGCACCAACACTTACTGAGCAGTCGCAGGCCAACTCATAGAATTTCTGTCGGACATCGGCGGCAGAGAGTTTGTCTGTACCCAGATAGTCGAAGTAATCAGATGCCACATCATAGCGACGGTCGGCACTCTGACCGAAGTCGTACTGGAATACCAGCTCGAAGAGACCATTGGTGGAGTTCTTGACATAGTAGAGAGGCTGATTGTTACCTGTCTTACTGAGGGTCAGATCCTTCTGATAGTCCACGAACTTTGGCTGAATAGGATCAACCTTTGCCTCCTGGATAGCCTTCACAAATTCGCTGATCTGGTCACGGTTAGCCTGAATCGGGGTGATGGCAGGCTTGTCGATCTTCTTCTGGGTGTTGTCGATACCCTGTTTCTTGAACACGGTGACATACCCTTCAGTGAAGAACCGGTTGGCAAAGTCAACCAGTTCATCCTTTGTGATCTTCGAGATACGGTCGATCTTTCCCACTTCCTGTTGCCAGTCGATCTCATTGATAAAGGCATCCACAAACATATCAGCCCTACCCTCGTTACTCTCCAACAGCTCAAAGTGGTTACGCTTCATGTTGTTGATGATGCTGGGCATCAAGTTGTCAGGGAAGTCGCCTTTCTTCAGTTTCTCAATCTCTGCCAGCATCAGACTGCGGACCTCTTCCAACGACTGTCCCTCCTTGGGGCTACCCATCAGGATAAAGCCGCCGTGGTCGTGCATCAGCTCGGGTGTGGCGAAGGCACGCTGTACCTTCATCTGCTGGTTCAGGTCGAGGTCGAAGAGTCCTGCCTTACCGTTGCTCAGCACATTCTCCATCAGTTCGAGTGTATCTGCCTGCTGGGTGTTGGCCTGCAGGGCACGCCATCCTACCCAAACCTGTTCAGCCTCCTGACCAATCACCGTCGTATCCTGAGGCTGGTTCAGTTCTGTCAGTGGTTCGAAAGTAGGCTGGGCCACATCGTCACCAGGTTTCCAACTGCCGAAGTACTGCTCAATGATCTCCATCGTCTTTTCAGGATCCAGATCACCGCTCATACAAATAGCCACATTGTTGGGCACATACCACTTCTTGAAATAGTTCTTGATATTGGTGATCGATGGGTTCTTCAGGTGTTCCTGCGTACCGATGGTTGTCTGAGTGCCGTACGGGTGATTGGGCCAGAGCATCTTGCTGATGGTATAGTAGAGCTTACGCTGGTCACTGCTCAGTCCGATGTTATACTCCTCATACACTGCCTCCAACTCTGTGTGGAAGCCACGGATCACCATGTTCATGAAGCGGTCGCTCTGGATCTTAGCCCAGTTCTCCACTTCGTTGGCAGGGATATTCTCCGTGTAGCAGGTCACATCGTTGGAGGTATAGGCATTCGATCCCTCGGCACCGATAGCCGCCATCAGTTTGTCGTATTCATTGGGAATGAAATACTTGGCAGCTACCTGCGAGATGGAGTCTATCTCATGGTAAGCCTGCTTACGAGCTTCAGGATCCGTCAGTTTGCGATAAGCCTCGTAACGTTTCTCTATCTCATCAAGCAGTGGTTTTTCTGCCTCAGGGTCATTGGTTCCAAACTGGCTGGTTCCCTTAAACATCAGGTGCTCCAGATAGTGTGCTAGACCTGTTGTCTCTGCCGGATCGTTCTTCGAACCAGTACGCACGGCGATATACGTCTGAATACGCGGTTCTTCCTTATTCACACTCAGATACACTTTCAGTCCGTTCTCCAGAGTATAAATGCGCGTCTGCGCCATATCCCCTTTCACAGACTCATACTTGTACTTGCTGCATGAACTCATGCCAAGCACCACCAAACCCAAAAGAAGAATAACCTTTTTCATATCACAATTCTATTCTGATTAGTTCTCGTAGTCAATCTCATGATCCAACTTCTCCAGGAAGTCATCGAACACCTCGCGTTCGACATCACCCATGGCAAATTCCTTCTCGGCATCTTTACGGATCTCTGCTATCCAAGCACGACGGGCCTTGACATAGTCCTCATGGATACGCTCACAGGCAGCAGCATCGAGTTCCTCGAGCTGATAGTAGTCGAGAATCATCTGATAGCTCCACGCCCAACGATAGTCACTGTAATGACTGTTGATCTCAGCAAAGCGGTCCAGCACCTGCTGAATATTATCAATGTCACCGCTCTTGATGTCATTGATCAGACGCAACTCCTCACTCTCAGGCAACAACAGACCACTCAGATCCACCCAACGGCCCTTTCCCACGCTGTTCACGGGCTGTCCAATATAGCCTTCCTTCTGGGCACGTTTCAGCACGGCACCCATATAGATACGCAGGGCGATATCGTAATACTTCAGACCTTTCTTCAGCGAAGAGCATGCAATCACATATTCATGGAAGTTATAGTTCGACACATTATCACCGGAGGCATGACGCAAGTCCTTCAGGATCTGGATACCCTGGATGATCTCACCCACGGTATAAGGAGAAAGCCAGTCGAAATTGATGATACTCTTCTTCGACTGCTTCGAACGTTTGTCACGCTTCGGCCATTTCTTGATATCACGATAAAGACCCACAGTGGTAATGTTACGACCTGGCACCAGCACCATCTCATCACCGTAGGCAATCAGATAGGAGAAGGGCAGGTTACGTGTATCGGGGTGGTGCATCAGTTTACCGAAGCAGACTGAGAAGGCTCCAATCGTGGCGGGCATCAGGATATAGGCTCCTGAAGCGGTCTTCGTACCACGCTCCAACGTTCCCCAGTGCATGGGTCCCATCTTATAGGCATGGTTCGAGAAATTAGTGTTAGAACCGGCGTTATAGAACGAGAACTCACCACCAATCAACAGCGAGCTCTTGTGGTGCGATGCTGAGAAGGGTCCGCAGAACGCTGCACAGGCCTCACCATTGGCCATAAACGAATTGGCAAAGAACAGGGAAGCCTCAGCCGTGAAGCCATTGGTAATCTGACAGGCTTCTCCCACGAAACAATCCTGCATCTTTACGGAATTGTTGATGGAGCAACCGTCACAGATAATCGAGTTCTCACAGATGACACCTGTACCGATGAATACAGGGGCATCCATCGAACTCATCACCGTACACTCGGAGAGGCGGGCTGCACCAGAGATCTCACAGTCGCCTTTGATGATGGTGTTGGTGATGTCCTTCGCATTGATGATCTTCACATTATTGCCGATATAGCCACGATCAGGTCGCGACACACGGAGTTCATCCTCGATCATCTGCTGCATGGTATGTTTCAACTGCTTGTCGGTATTGTATTTTACCATCAGAGCAGCCAACTGACTGTTCAGTTCACGGAAGATGGTCACGTTGCCATCACCCATCTCGTTAAGGACGGAAATCACCGAGCCCTCACCATAGGTGGCATCATCCGTGGTTTCCAGTGTACATATATTAGAAATGTAGCAATCATTACCGATGGTGTAGTTATTGATATAATTACCCACTTTCTCAATCAAGCAGTCATTGCCTACGGTAACATTGCGGAGCGTGGCATCGTTGATGCCCGAGTGTTTCAAGAAGCCCTTGCTCACTTCCACCATCTTATCGAAAGCCCCCAGGCGGATATCGCCATAGAAGATGACACGATGGAAATTGTAAGGTTTAAAGTCTTCTGCCACTAAAACACGCTGCCAATCCTCGGCCCAGCAGACATTGTTTTCTAACACTTCAATCTCAGTCTGTGTTAAGTTTCTGTAATTACTCATAATCATTATATAAAAAATCGTTATACGGATATTTCTGTACATGCAACTCGCGCACCCGCTTATAGAGTGTATCGCGTAGTTCATCAATATTCTCTTTCTCTCTTGCAGAAATGAAGAGGCACTCCTGATAATGATGGTTCTCACCCGTCTTGGCCATCCAGGTATTCTTCAGATCATCGAGGGTGTAGTTCTCTTTCTGGACAGGTGTCAGGTCGTCTTCTTCCTTCTCCACCCAAGTATAGGCATCTATCTTGTTGAACACGAGCATGGCAGGTTTATCGGCACATCCCAGTTCCTTGAGGGTCTCCTCCACCACACGGATCTGCTCCTCAAAGTCCGGATGGGAGATATCTACCACATGCACCAGCAGATCTGCCTCACGAACCTCGTCGAGGGTACTCTTAAAACTCTCTACAAGGTCTGATGGCAACTTACGGATGAATCCTACGGTATCAGCCAGGAGGAACGGCAGGTTGTCGATGGTCATCTTCCTCACCGTGGTATCGAGGGTGGCAAAAAGCTTGTTCTCTGCAAACACCTCACTCTTGGCCAGGAGGTTCATCAGTGTGGATTTTCCCACGTTGGTATATCCTACCAGAGCCACACGGATCAGACGTCCCCTGTTCTTTCTTTGTGTCGTCTTCTGCTTGTCAATCTCAGCCAGACGCTGTTTCAGCAATGTTATACGTTGGAGGATGATTCTCCGGTCCATCTCCAACTGCGTCTCACCAGGTCCGCGAAGACCTACGGAGCCTTTTCCACCACCAGAACCAGAGCCTCCGCCCTGACGTTCCAGGTGGGTCCAGAGACGTTGCAGCCTGGGGAGCATATAGCGATGCTGCGCCAGTTCCACCTGGGCCTTGGCCTCTGCCGTCTGAGCCCGCATGGCAAAGATATCTAATATCAAAGAGGTACGGTCGAGGATCTTCACCTGCAGTTCCTTCTCGATATTACGCATCTGTTTGGCAGAAAGCTCATCGTCAAAGATAACCATACCCACAGGCTGTGGCGCATTGGTCTCATCCAGCAATCCCTCCGCAAAAAGCGAGGCATCCTGGGCATTCAACCAATCATCATAAGCATCTTGACACTGCTTAATGTATTGCCTGATTTCCTGCAGTTTACCACTACCCACGTAGGTAGTCTGACTAGGACCACCCACTTTCTGGGTAAACCGCTTAACTGTGACAGCTCCTGCCGTATCGGCCAGGAACTCCAGTTCGTCGAGATATTCTTTAGTCTTGGCTTCGTCCTGTTCCTTCGTGATGAGTCCTACCAGAATAGCAGTCTCAGCCTTCGCCTCAGATATTACAAATTCCTTCATATTTGCTTGCAAAGATACGAATAAGTGAGCATCTCTGAAAAAAAACCGTGTTAATCCGTGTTAATACGTACTTAAAAAAAATTTTTCGTTGTATATTTGCAGCAAATTTTTACGAACCAAAATCAAAATCAATTATGAGAGTAATTATTCAATCTGACTACCAGAAGTTGTCTCAGTGGGCTGCTGAGCATGTAATTAAGCGTATTAACGAGTTCAATCCGACCCCGGACCACAAGTTTGTGCTCGGGCTGCCAACCGGTTCTTCACCCGTAGGTATGTACAATGCCTTAGTATCCGCTTGCCGCGAAGGACGTGTATCTTTCAAGAACGTCCTGACCTTCAACATGGATGAGTATGTCGGTCTGCCAGAGACCCATCCGGAGAGCTATCATGCCTTCATGGCCCGCAATCTCTTCGACCACATCGATTGTCCGAAGGAGAATATCCACATTCTGAATGGAAACGCTCCCGACCTGGCTGCCGAGTGCGCCCACTATGAGGAGATGATTCAGGAGGCTGGTGGCATCGACCTGTTTATCGGAGGAATCGGTCCTGACGGTCATATCGCCTTCAATGAGCCTGGTTCTTCGCTGAGTTCAAAGACCCGCATGAAGACCCTGACCACTGACACCCGTATTGCCAACAGCCGTTTCTTCGGTGGCAATCCCGAGAATGTGCCTGCCCATGCCCTGACCGTTGGTGTTGGTACTGTGATGGCAGCCCGTGAGGTGATGATCCTGGTGAACGGCCATGCTAAGGCCCGTGCCCTGCAGGCAGCTATCGAGGGAGCCGTGAACCATATGTGGACCATCAGTGCCCTGCAGATGCATGAGCACGGTATCATCGTCAGCGACGAGGATGCTGCTGATGAGCTGAAGGTGAGTACATATAAGTATTTCAAAGACATTGAGCGTGAGAACTTGCTATAAAATGAGGAAACTGTTCTTGTCAATTTTACTAACGTCATCAGTCTTTGCATGGGCTGGTGACGTTAGTGTTTCTTCACCTGACGGGAAGTTGCAGGTGAGTGTCAGCGATGCGGGGGGAAGGTTATACTATAATGCCACGCTCGACGGCCAGCAGATGCTGTTGCCTTCTGCCCTTGGCATGAAGACCTCGATTGGAGATTTCACCCGCGACATGTCAATTAAGAATTATGAAGTAAGGCCTAAGAGTTATGATTACCAGATGCGGGGAACAAAGGCTTCAGCTGCTTCATATCAGGCCAACTGCCTGCTGATGGATATTCAGACCAAGGATGGCATGAAGATGGGCATCGTATTTCAGGTCAGCAATCATGACATCGCCTTCCGCTATACGCTGCCCAGACAGAACGTTGGTCGCAAGGAGATGAAGCGCGTGAGGATCATGAGTGAACTGAGCAGTTTCAATTTCCCTGATGGCACAACAACATTCATTTCCCCACAGATAGGCCCGGAATCAGGTTGGGAACAGACGAAGCCCAGTTATGAGGAAGGGTATTCGGCTGACGCTCCCATGGATGCAGCCTCCCAATATGGGCATGGGTATATCTTCCCGGCACTGTTTCATCTGCCCTCTGGCTGGGCACTCATAGCAGAGACTGGCGTAGGAAGTAATTATTGCGGTTCTCACCTGTCTGATTATCAAGCCGGAATGGGCTATACTGTGGCCTATCCCGACAAGGGGGAGAACAATGGCTTTGGTTCCGACTTCGCGGCTATCCCCTTACCGGGAGAGACCCCCTGGCGCACCATCACCCTGGGCACCACGCTGAACCCCATCGTGGAAACCACCATCAGCTACGACGTTGTGGAACCCCTCTATGCCCCCAGTACCGACTATCAGCCGGGACGATATACCTGGAGCTGGCTCATCTGGCAGGACAACTCCATCAACTACGACGATCAGGTGAAGTTCATCGACCTCGCCGCTGCTATGGGCTTCGAGTATTGTCTTGTCGACAACTGGTGGGATACACAGATCGGTCGTGACCGTATACCCGAGCTCTCCAGATACGCGCAGTCGAAGGGTGTACACCTCTTGTTATGGTATAATAGCAACGGTTTTGCCAATGATGCCCCTCAGGGTCCCCGTGACTGCATGAACACCGCCATTGCCCGTGAACGGGAGATGAAATGGATGCAGTCGATAGGCATCAAAGGTATCAAGGTCGATTTCTTCGGCGGTGACAAACAGGAGGTGATGCGTCTCTATGAGGATATTCTCTCTGATGCCAACCGCTATGGTCTGCAGGTAGTCTTCCACGGCTGTACTATCCCCAGAGGTTGGGAGAAGATGTATCCCAACTATGTCGCCTCAGAGGCCGTCCTGGCTTCGGAGAACGTGTTCTTCAATGAAGGTGCCGCCATCAAACAGCCGTTCGACCTCACCCTCCATCCTTTCTGTCGCAATGCTACGGCCTCGATGGACTGGGGAGGCATCATCATGAACAAGTATCTCTCGAAAGACAACAAGAGCCGTCACTCCCGTAAGACTACGGATATATTCGAAATGGCTTCAGGCATCATCATGCAGACCTCCGTACAGTGCGTCGCCATGCAGCCTAATAATCTCGAAGAACTCCCGCAGTTTGAGATGGATTTCCTCAGGAGTCTGCCCACCACTTGGGACGAGACCCGCTATGTGGACGGCTATCCCGGCAAGTATGTTGTTCTGGCCCGTCGTCATGGCAACGACTGGTATGTGGCAGGTCTCTCTGCAGAGAAACAGCCCTTGTCACTCACCCTTGACCTGCCGATGTTTGCTCCGGGACAAGCACTCCAGTATTATGTCGATGACAAGAAGACGGGCGAGCCCACACTCACCACCCTCAAGATCGACAAGAAAGGCCAGGCCAAGGTCATCCTACAGCCCAATGGCGGACTGATTCTAAAACAATAAACATATTTATATATGAAAAGGATAATATTATTCTTATTGGCAATTGTCAGTTGTCTCGGTATGAAGGCCGAGGACGGAAGCCGTCTGTGGCTCCGATACGACAAGGTGCAGAAGGCACAGGTTTCCGGACCAGAGTGCCTCGCTGCAGAGGAGTTGCGCAACTATTATAATGGTGACAAGGCCACCCTCGTCATTGATCCTACCATCGCCAACGACGAAGGCTATCGCATCAGTGGCAGCACCGTCAGTGCCAAGACGGAAATGGGTCTGCTCTATGGCGCCTATGCCCTCTTGCGTGGCGAACAAGGAGCCTCTGCCCCCTATTACAAGCTCCGCATCCTGAACCACTGGGACAATCTCGACAGCAGTATTGAGCGTGGCTATGCTGGACTCAGCATCTTCTGGGCACTGGAAGACCCGAAGACCCGCAGGAACAGTGATCTGTGGAAACCCAAGCCCATCAATACCGGGCTTATCAAGGAATATGCCCGTGCCAATGCCTCCATCGGCATTAACGGCACTGTTCTCAACAATGTGAATGCCTCGCCGAAGATGCTCTCTGCCCTTTATCTTAATAAGGTAAAGGAGATTGCAGACATCCTGCGCCCCTACGGCATCAAGGTCTACCTGTCTGTGAATTTCGCCTCACCGATGTCGATTCCTGCCAAGGGGTTCAACGGTGGCAAGCCCGTGAAGACTGCCGACCCACTGAATCCGCAGGTGAAAGCCTGGTGGAAAGCGAAGGCCAAGGAAATCTACGCCCTGATTCCTGATTTCGGTGGTTTCCTGGTGAAGGCCAATTCCGAAGGCCAGCCGGGACCCTTCGACTACAACCGTACCCATGCCGATGGTGCCAACACACTGGCAGATGCCGTGAAGCCCTTCGGCGGTATCGTCATGTGGCGTTCGTTCGTGTATGGTGCTGCCCATAAGGGTGAAGACCGTGTGAAACAGGCCGTCAGCGAGTTCAAAGACCTCGATGGTCAGTTCCGTGATAATGTCATCCTGCAGTCGAAGAACGGTCCCCTCGACTTCCAGCCCCGTGAGCCTTATGCCCCCATTTTCGACACAATGAAGAAAACGAAGCAGATGGCTGAGTTGCAGATCACCCAGGAGTATCTCGGACAGTCGCGCCATCTGGTCTATCTGGCACCGATGTGGCGTGAGTTCTTCGGTTTTGTAGAGCCGTCACGTCTCGTGGGAATCGCAGGCGTCTCGAACATCGGCCTCGACAAGAACTGGTGCGGCCATCATTTCTCGCAGGCCAACTGGTATGCTTTCGGTCGTCTGGCATGGAATCCGGAGCTCACGAGCGAAGAGATTGCCAACGAATGGCTGAGGCAGACATTTAATTCAGAGTCTCTCAACTCTCAACTCCTTAACATGATGCTCCGCAGCCGTGAGGCCTGCGTCGACTATATGATGCCTATCGGACTGCACCATATCTTCGCCTTCGACCAGCATTATGGTCCTGAGCCCAATGGCTTCATTGCCCGTTATCCCATCGAGTGGTGTCCTGTTTATTACCACAAGGCTAACAACGACTCGATCGGTTTCGACCGCACCCACACTGGTTCCAATGCCACAGCCCAATACCGTGAGCCCTATTGTACGCTCTACGACGACATCAACACCTGTCCGGAGCGTTATCTGTTGTGGTTCCATCGTGTGCCTTGGACCTATCGCCTGAAGAGTGGCCGCACAGTCTATGAGGAGATGCAATACCGCTATGGTCGTGGTGTGAAGGAGGTGGAGGATTTCATCCGTATCTGGAACGAGGCCAAGCCCTTCATCGATGAGCAGCGTTGGCAGGAGACCGATGCCCGTTTGCAGCACCAGTTGGAAAATGCCAGACAATGGCAGAAGGTATGTCTCGATTACTTTGGAAGTTTCAACAAGAAATAAAGCAAATCCCGCCAATTGGCGGGATTTACTTTTTATACTGTGATTTCACCTGAGCCCAGACAACGGTGGTGATCCTGGTCATAAATGACGCAGAACTGTCCCGGCGCAACCCCATGAATCCTCTCTTTGGAATGCACCACAAATGTCTGAGGTCCCGTCCACTCCAACGTCGCTGGATGATACTCAGGCGTATGGCGGATTTTAAATGTCACATTGGGGTCAGGAAACTTTGTGACACCAGATGTCACAAAGTTTCCTGACCCCAATGTGACATTCAGCCAATGGAAATCATGCACAGGGAAGTCCTGCTGATAGGCCGTCTCAGGGTCATAGCCGTGGGAGACGTAAAGGATGTTCTGCGCCACATCCTTCTTCACCACGAACCAAGGCCCGCCGCCGAAGCCCATACCCTTACGCTGACCGATGGTGTGGAACCACAGACCCTTATGCTCGCCGATGCGACGACCGGTTTCGAGCTCGATGACATCGCCTGGCCTCTCACCCAGATAACGACGGATATAATCATTGTAACTGATCTTGCCCAGGAAGCAGATTCCCTGCGAGTCCTTGCGACGGGCGTTCACCAGATGCTCGCGCTCCGCTATCTGACGCACCTCATCCTTCACATAGTGTCCGATGGGGAAGAGCGCCTTGCGAAGCTGCCAGTCGTAGATCTGCGCAAGGAAGTCGGTCTGGTCCTTCACAGGGTCGGGACTCGTACAAAGCCACTTCCGGCCTTCTGCGTCGATTTCGGTCTGGGCATAGTGACCTGTGGCAATGAGGTCATAGTCATGGCCACGCTTCTGGTCGAAAGCGCCGAACTTAATCAACCGGTTGCACATCACATCAGGATTCGGTGTCAGACCTGCACGCACTTTCTCCATCGTGTAGGTTGTCACCTGGTTCCAGTATTCCTTATGGCAGTCGATGACTTCCAGCTTGCAGCCGTACTTATGCGCCACCGCCATCGCCATCTCAAGATCCTCCTCCGACGAACAATCCCATTCCTCGTTTTCCTCCGGACCAATCTTGATATAGAAACAGTCCGGATGAAGTCCGAGCCGTGCAAATTCATACACCACCACACTGCTATCGACACCTCCCGACAGCAGCACTGCAATCCTTTTATCCTTTATCTCCGCACTATTCACTTTTCACTATTAACTAAAACCTGAATCCAAGCGACGCATTCGCAGTCCAGTCAGTCACGCGCCCTGAGACGAAATCATTACCATAGCGGAACTGATTATAATGACCATATACGCGCAGATACCAGCGGTCGAAATTATAGACCACGCTCAACCGCGCGTCGAAGTTCAGCTTCACCTTGTTATTGGACGTCTCTTTCCTCTCGTCGACTGTTACAATCTTGGTATCCTCGTCACACAACCATTCCACAGCCTCATCTTCCGAAAGCGTATCCCAATCCTTCACGTTGGGATTCACCAAATCAAAGTCATACATATACTCCGTGGTGCGGTTGTAGAGGGTGAGCATCGGCATGGCCATCGCACTGACGAGCCATCCGCGGGCGGGCACCCAGTTGTAGGCATAGCCTGCACCAATGCTGCCCTGAGAGAATTTCACTTTTCCAACACCTTCCATCAATGCTGTCAGCAACCAGTTGGAATCAGCGCTATAGTCTGCGCGGCTGTGGCAATACATACCTCCCACGACAACCGATCCGGCCGAGCGTTTCTGGATGAGCGAGTTATCATAGGCTGCTGCATAAGAGAAATGCTTGCCGTTGAGCATGTAATAGCCGTCGAGGAAGAGCGTACGCACCTTGATGGGATCCTCCAGACGGTCGTCGTCTTCGTCGTATGACGACAGTTTCTCCCCGTCAATATAAAGGTCGGGCATATCACTGTGATAGGAGCTGATGCGCATGTTGATGCCGAAGCTGCCGCCCATGGCTCCGAAAGACAGCGTAGAGCCGCTGGTCTGCCCAAACTCTTTGGAATAGCCAAAACCATAGCCGCGATAGCCCAACCACAGGCCTGCGGAAGTGGAGAGACCGTTCTTGCTCTTCGCCCACAGGTTCGTGTTGCCATCTACAGGATCCTCCCACGTAGACACCATCTTCAGTGTCGCTTGGTTCAGAGTGGTCCTGGCTTCTATGGCCCACTCCTGCTTAGGCTGCTCGATATAACTCCGGTCGACAGTAGCTACGGCTGAGGAGTCGATCAACGTCTTTACCCAATAGAGCGGCTGCAACAATACAGGCTTTCCCTTGGCCGATTCGGAAGCCATATGGAACAAATTACCATCCTTCTGCGCCATAGCTGGAATTGGCATAGTAGCAGAAATATCCTGCGCCATTGTCGCAAGAGGCACCAACATCAGCAGCAGATATAGGATTCTTCTTACCATCGTTTCTACATTTTACAGATGTTTCTTGGGGAAGAGGGCATCCCACCACGAGGAATCATCCTTCAGCCATTTCTGGAACCAGGCCATCTGTGCACCAAGCCACTTTATTTTCTTATTGTAGTCGAGCACATGGTGGTTCTCGCCGGCTATCTCCACAAGGGCCACGTCGCGTCCCAGCAGTTTCAGGGCGGTAAACATCTGCAGACTCTCGATGATGGGCACGTTCGTATCCACTGTACCGTGCAACAGCAGCAGCGGCGTATGGATCTTGTCGGCATTAAACAACGGACTCTGATCCACATACAGCTCGCGATGACTCCAGGGATAACTGTTTGCCATACTCACCTCACTGTAGTTATAGCCCCAGTAGCCTTCGCCCCAGTAGCTGGTGTGATTAGCGATGCCCGCATGGGATATGGCGGCAGCAAAGATATCTGTCTGCGTCTGCAGATACATCGTCATGAAACCACCGTAGCTGGCACCCATACAACCCACTTTCTTCGCATCGATAAACGGATGTTCGGCACAAATACGCTTTACCCCCTCTATGATATCCTCAGCCGGACCGCGCCCCGCCGTATTCACATGGCGCGAGGCCCATTCCTGTCCGAAGCCCGAGGCACCGCTGGGCTGCAAGATATAGGCCACATAGCCCAGCGAAGCCCAATAGTGCCCGGAATAGACACCGTCGAAATAACGGCCCACAGGCGAACAGCCACCATAGTAATACACAATCATCGGGTATTTCCTGGTCGCATCGAAATCCTGCGGCAGATACATCCGGCCATAGACCGTCTCACCACGGGCATTCACATAGTTCCAGTCTTTGCAGTCGGCCACAGCGATATCACCCATGATGCTTTTACCGTCATACAGGCGCACCTGCTTCATCGGAGCCTTGCCTTTAGCAGTGTAGGCCGCGAAGGCCGAGGCATATTCCGAAACACCATTGCTGATATAGCCGACGATATTCGAATGCGACGATACATTCATCCGCGTCACATTGTCACCCGCATGCTCCAGTTGCACTATCTGCCCGTTCGCAGGATTCATCTGGTAAAGACGAACGAAGTCGCGGTCTTCGGCAGTGAAATACACCAGTCCATCGCCCCAAGCCCAATCGATGGTCTGCACCGAAGGATTGAAGTCCTTGGTGAGCGGTTTCACCTGCTTGGTGGCAATATCGTAGAGATAGAGCTGATAGTCGTACATGTTCGGTGTCACATTGGCGGGCAGTGTGCAGCCAATACGGTCGAAGGCCTCAGGAGAGCCTTTGAAAAGAATCTGCGTACCGTCGGGCGAGAACGAGGCATTGGATAAGAACCCACGACCTGCGAAGATGGTATCAGCCTTGAAGGTCTCGGCATCCACCACCATCACGTCCATCACCTCAGTGGGGCGCTTCGCCAGTCGTGAGTACGACTGTCCCACAAGCAGTTTCCTGCCATCCTGTGAGATATCCATCAGCATCGTCTGCTGGTGGCCGAAGGTGATGCGGCGTGTCATACCTGTCGCCACATCGTAACGGGCCAGATAATTACGGTTACGCCAACCCGGCTGACGGTCGTCCATCTCCACCACCTCAAACATCTCCTTATCCTCTTCAGGTCCTTTCTCCTCAACGGTCAATACCAGATAATCCTCTGTGGGAGCTACCGTATAACCTCCCTCGGGCAGACCGCTAATCCAACGGGTACGTTCGCCTGTTGGTCTCACTTGATAGAGCACACGTTTCCTGCCCTCACGCTCCTCCTCTATCCAGGCGATGGTCTTCGGCAGCCATCGTGCCTGGCGCTGGGGTTGCATAATGGTGCGGGCAGTCTTTACCTCCTTCAGTTCGTAGTTCCAACGCGATTGTCCGCCACGCTCTGTGGTCTGCCAGGCTATGCAGGCATACTGCCCGTCAGGCGAGACAGAGATATCACGCACGCGCTTGCCATCTGTGATGTCGTGTACCATAAAGGGATGCTTGGCATCGAGTGTCGTCGCCACCTCACGAGGTGCATCGATCGTCACGCGGATGGAGTCCGTATCTTTCGGCTCAGCCAGATATTGAATGGCGATGGTGTGGTGCTCGGGGGCGAGTTTCAGTTCAGGTCCGGCAGGCTCACCGTCGATAAAGAGCTTATAGTGCTTGGGGCCCTTCACCTCAATCTTACCTTTCAGATAGTCGCGGTTGTTCACATAAAACGATAACAGCCCCACGCTTTTCGAGTCTGGCAGCGAGGGGAGCACCTGTCCCTCGAAACGGCCCGTAGCCGGCGAGGTCAAGGGGATGTTGCTCATCAGCGAGTTCTCATCGAACTTCTGGCCCTTCACATTCACGGTATCCAGTCCCAGCGGCGCACTTACCGCATAGGGTCCAGCCTGGTTCATCGTCTTTATCTCAGTCTTAATCTGTGCTGAGACGGTCATCGTCCCAGCCAGCAATGCTGTTATCAACAGGGTTCTCATATACATTATTTCTTTTCGCCTGCAAAGGTAAGCATTTATTTCGAAATAACAAAAAAATTACACAGTAGGAACCGACCCTACTGTGTAATTTCTATCTGCGGCCGCCTCCACCGCGATTACCGCCACCACGGTTTCCGCCGCCTCCGCGGTTGCCGCCTCCGCCACCGCCGTCGTTATTACCCCATTTCTTGTCATAGCGGCCTTCGGTATCGACCTTGCCACCGAACATGTTCAGACGATAGCGCACATGGAGCATAGCATACGAGTTGATGCTGTTGTAACGTGACTCGCCTCGGCCATTGGCATTCACCCAGGCGCTGAAGTTCGACTGCTGGCGCAACAGGTCGTAGAAGTTGAGTGCCACGATGAGCGACTTGTTCTGCAGGAAACTCTTCGAGATCTGTCCGTTCCAGATCAGCTCGTTGGTATTCTGCGAGGGATCGTTGTAGCCTCGGCGTGAGTTCTCGTGGATATTGGTGGAGAGCTCGAAGTCGAGGGGCAGACGCAGCAGCACCTGTCCGCCGTAGTTGAACTGCCAGGTATCCTGATCTGCTGAGGGCTGAAGCTCATTGCGGGAGTGCTGGTAGTTACACCATCCGTCGAGCGACACTTCGAGCCAGTCATTGCGATAGCTGGCCGTAAGTCGCTCAGTGAGGTTGGTGGAGCGGGTATAGTTCTTCTGCGATTCTTTATTGTGCTCGGCATAATAGCTCACATAATTATTATAGCGCAGGCGCGTGTCCGCACCTACGTTGAAGTGGGCTGCAGAGTCGAGGGCAGTACTGAAGTTGAAACCACCGTTCACGTTCCAGTTGCCGTTGATGTTCTCCGGTCGCGAGATACTTCCACCGGTCTCAGGGTTGTAGCGCACGAAGTTCGAGATGGAGTTACGCGTGTTCGAGTAGTTGGCATATACCACTATCGAGCGTTTGAAGCGCTGAATGTAGTTGTTGTAGTAGACGTTCAGCGAATTGGTGAACTGCGGTTTCAGTCCCGGGTTACCCTGGGTGATGTAGAGCGGGTTCGAGTCGTCGGTGATATCCAGCAGCTGGGTGATGTCAGGCTGGCGGGTATCACCTCGGTAGTGGAACCAGATATTCTGCTGGTCGGAGAACTTATAGTGGAAATCGAGCGTGGGGGCGACGTTAATCACGTTACGGATGGTGTCCACATATTTATTCCTGTAGTCCTGGATATAGTTGGAGTGCTGCGGCTGCACGAGAACACCCACGTTGTAGTCGTACTTCTCCTCCCAGTAGCGGAGCACCAGACGGATGTTGTGCGTGTAGTTCTTATACTCAGAGAACCGGCTCAGGCTCTTGTCGAGATAAGGGTCGAGACCTGTTTCTCCTGAGAATCTCCCGAGCCAGGGATCCCATTCGCGGTAGATGGGATGGATGCCCTCGAAGGGGTTCTGCGGGAGACGGCTGAAGTCGTAGGTCTTACGGTCGCTCTTGTTCTGATTATAGCGCAGCTCGTAGCTGGCCTGCAGGTGGGCACCCTTCCAGAGGGGCTCGCTGTACTGGGCGTTGATGACGTAGCCGCTGTTGTCCGAGGGTGTGAGGTTGTAACGGGCTGTGAAGTAGGTGGAGTCCTGCCCCGCCTGGTTCTTCACGCGATAGAGATACACCTCGTTGTTCGAGGCGTTGTTGTTCTTGTTATCGCCCAAGCTGCCCTCAAAACGTAGCGTGACATTCCTGCCGCGGGCATTCAGACGACGGTAGAGCTGGATCATACCCCAGAAATTCTTGTTCTCGCCGTAGGTGAGACTCGCCTGACGGTTACGGTTCACGGCGAGATTCTTGGCGTGCATCGTGGAGATGCCCTCGTCGGAGAGCGGGTCTGTGACGTAGAGATAAGGATCGGCATTGAAGGTGGCCGAGAGCGATGTCGAGGTACCGTCGTTGGTACCCGTACTACCATTGGCGCGGATCAGGATGTTCGAGAGGGTATCGGGCTTCCACTCGAAACGGATATTACCGTTCCAGCCGTTGTTGCGCGAGAGGCTCTTCGAATTCGAGTTCGAGAAAGTGCGGTTGGTCTCGCTGTAGAAATTCTCGCTGCTGTTCTCGTTGATATTGTCGCCACCGCGGTGGTTCCAGCGGATACTGCCGTCGATCTTGAGTTTCTCGCCGTCGTCGTAGTTGAGGTTGGCACCGAGCATCTTACGGCTGTTCAGACCGCGACGGTTCCACCAGCCTGCGTTCTCCTCCTTGTTGTTGAAGTTGCCGGTCACCATGATGCGCGTATTATCGGTGAAGCTTGAGGCCATACCGCGCGAGGCATAGCGGTGCTGCGTACCACCGGCCAGGTCGAGATTGGTCATATAGCCGCGATTCATACCTTTCTTTATGGTGAAGTCGAGCACCGTCTCCTTATTGCCATCCTCGATACCCGTGATACGGGCCTGGTCGCTCTGCTGGTCGTAGAACTTCACGTTCTGGATGATGGAGATGGGCAGGTTCTTCAGGGCTGTCTCGGTATCACCGAGCATGAACTCCTTACCGTCGATGAGGATCTTCTTCACCTCCTTGCCGTTGACGGTGATATTACCGTCTTCATCCACTTCTGCGCCAGGCATGCGCTTGATCAGCTCCTCGATGGCGGAGCCCTCAGGTGTACGGTAGGCATCGGGGTTGAAGACGAGCGTGTCTTTCTTCACGATGACCTGTGCGGCGCGACCCGTGATGACCGCTTCCTTGAGCAAGATGCTCTCCGGCGACATAAGCAATATGCCGAGTTCCTGATTCTGATTCCGGCGCAGGGTAACATCGCGCTGGATGGTCTGGAAACCCACCGACGAGATCCTCAGGCGGAAAGTGCCGTTGTTCGGGGCCTCGACGGAGAAGTTACCGCGGTTATCACTGACGGTACCGCCTACGAATACACTGTCGGTGACGGTGAACAACTGTATGGTGGCCTGCGCCATTGGCTCGCGGAATTCAGCATCCATGACCTGTCCGCTGATGGTAAGACGACGGGGTTCGTTATCGTCTGTCTGGGCAGCGGCTGACGCTGCCAGTAAGAGAAGGAATCCGAATACTCCGAGTCTTCCGAGTACTCTGAATTGTCCGAGTATTCTGAGTACTCCGAGTACTCCGAATTGATTATTCTGCATCTGTGTGTGATATTATTTAGGTGAAACAATGTTTTTCAGCGCGGAGCCGAAGATGATATACTGTGTATTGCCGGCGATGGTGCCCTCGTTCTGTCCCCAGAGGAAAGGCCAGTCGTCGTAGTTCTCGAAATGATCGGGCTTGCGGAACAGCAGACCGGGAGCCACATTACCAGGAATGGCGGAGAAGTCAGCGCGGTTATTGCCGTAGAACACCTGCTTGGGACGGGTGGCACCGACCACTGCCACAAACGAGTAGTTGTGATAGGGATGACATCCATAGAGCCAGTTGCTGACGCGATAGACCTCATCTTTCCTGACGATATCGGGGAAATAGATATGAGCATAATTGACGGTGATGCCGAAGTTCAGCACAGCATTCACACCTGCCCAGTTACCCAGTCCGATAGGTACACCGTAGGGATTCTGCGTGTCGAAACTCCTGATGTATTGCTCATATTTCTCCACATAGGGACGGAGCTTCTGTTTATAGTCAGCATCCATATAAGGCACGGCATCGAGGGCCGTCTGCATGGTGTTGTTGACATTGCGATCAAGAGCCTGCCAGATCTGGGCGAGGAACTGGTCTCGGTATTGGGTATCCTTCGTGGCGGCATAGAGTTGCAGGTTGGTGCCGAGGTCGCCGCCGCGGTTGTTGCGACGGTTGTTCGTCTGGCGGTTGTTAGCTTGTCGCTGGGCCATCAGTTCGGTAGCCTCCTGCATCAGCCTCTTCGACTCGGTGAGGGCACGCTGGGCCAGATTGTCATTATAACCCTTGAGCGCACGACTGGCAGCAGCAAACATCGTGGCAGCCTGAAAGTCGAGACTCGGATTGCGGTTGGTAAATGCCCACATATCGTCGGGTGTGCCCGAGCGCTTGCCGTCGGCAGAGACCTCATAGGGTTTCAGCGAGGGGTCGTAGTGCAGACCATCGGTTATCGAGGCGGCATCGCCCAGGTGATGATAGTTGTCGAGGATGGAGTTGGAGAGCGTCGATGCCATGTGACCGATCTGCTCTGCCTGTGCCACGAGGTTCAGCGTACCGTGCTCTATGAACTGCAGGATATCGGGAACACCATCAGGACGGTGGAGTTCCACATAACGCTGCTTCTGGCTGACGAAGGTCTCGTCGCGCTGAGGATTGAACAGTTCCCATGTGCGGATGAAATTCTGCACCACCGAAACGTTCGACCCTGTCTCGATGTCGAAGTCTCCGGCATCGAAGAATCCGCCGACGTTCAGGCCGGGGATAAGCTCGAGGGGCTTGTACTTCGTATCAGTGCTGGGACCCTGGCGGTGCAGGTCGAAGTGGTCGCTCTCAGGTGCCTGCAGATAACCCTCCTTGAAGGGCTCCCCGTGCCAGGTGCGATAGCCCTCAGTCACATACATGTGGTTCATGTGGATAGGCACCCACACATCGGTGGTGGCATCGGTGATCTTGTCGTAGACATGGGCATCGATAAGGAAGTCGTTGGTCTTGGTATTACCGTATTGGATATAATAGACACCGGGCTCCTTCACGCTCGAGAAGTCGAACTTCACATAATTATATTTAAAGTAGGGTCCCCACTCTTTCACATCGCCCTTGAAGGCCTGCTCGGTGGTACCGTCGGTCTTGATGCGCATCAGCGTGGCGGTGGGCAGCATCTTGTCCTTCTTGTCGAGCTCGATCACAGCCACCTTCGGCTGCTCGGGGATATAGCCGATCTGCGAGAAACCGATATTCGGCTCCCGTATCCAATTCGGGATGGCGTGGGGCTCTACCATCCAGGTGATCACCTTGCCCGTCTTTCCCTTCGGCAGTACGCTGCGGAGCACGAACCAGCCGTTCTGGGCGAGCATACGGCCATCGAAGAGTTTCAGCTCGGCATCATCGCTGCTGATTTTTATCATACGGCTGGGGTCGTCGGTAGCCACGATGAGCTGATGACCGGTCTCCAGAGGCAGCGGATCAACGAACCGGTCTGTCCCACGGTCGTCATAGGTCTTGAAGCCCTTGAACTGTCGGGGTTTCTCACTGTTGGGACGGGTGATGGTCTGACTGGTGGCATAACGCGGGAACCGGTTCAGACGACCGTCCATCAGGAAGGTCTTCAGCCAATACTGCGAGGGCAGGAACTCGATGTTGAATCCGGCCTCGCCCGCCAGCTTCTCCGGCACGGGCTTATCCAGATAGACCGCTATCTCTACGGCCTTCCCCTTGGCGGTGACCACCACACGGCTGTCGAAGTCGTAGTCGTCATAGCGCATGGCCACCTCGATGCTGCCGTTCTCACGATCAACCTTACGGTTGGTCATCTTGGGCACGAGGTCCCACTGTTCTGGGGTGTTGTTCAGACGTACGGCGCCTCCCTGCACTGTACGCACGCCATGATGGATGATCTCAATGCCCGAGTTTTTCTCGTCGTTGAAACCACCGTTGAAACTGTTGCTGAACACCAGCACGTTGACACCCTGCCGCTCGAAATACTCGAGATCGTTCAGTTGCAGATCCTGACTCATGGCCGGCATCGCCAGCAGGGCTGTGAATAGAAGTAAGTTTTTCATTTTCTAATAGTTTTTATGTTGATGACTATGATATCGGTATGGTGAGGATAAAGGCAGCGCCTGTATGACTGGCAGGAGCCAGCACCAGGTCTCCGCCGATACGCTGGGCAGCGCGCTTGCTCAGCGGCAGGCCTAAGCCGATGCCTTCTGAGAAATGATCCACCTTGGCAAACAGCGTGAAGATCATCTGACGGTCTGCCTGGGCGATGCCGATGCCCGTATCGATGACGGCGATGCTCACCGTCTTGTCGTCCGGCTTGTTGCAGCTGACGGTGATGGTGCCCTGCTGCGTGAACTTATCCGCATTGCTGAGCAACTCTTCCAGTATCAGCCTCACGCGCTGCTTATCGGTATGCACCATGAAGTCGTCAGGCAGTGTGGTCTCGAAACGCAGCTTGACGGTATAGGGACTGGAGAGACGGTAATTTCCTACCATCTCCCGGCAGAGTGCATTGCAGCTGAAGGTCTCCTTCGTAAGCGCTAAACGGCCCTTCTCCGACGAGAAGCTCACGAGCATCTTACTGATGCGCACCACCTTCCGGGCGTTCTCACGCATCATCTGGATGATGTTCTTCGACTCCTCCTCAGGCAGCTCGTGGAAATTGTCATTGAGCACCTGTGAGAAACCTACGATGATATTGAGCGGCGTACGTATCTGATGCATCATATCCTGCAGGAAGGCCGTCTTCTTACGGTCTGCCTCCAGGGCCTTCTCATTGGCGGCATGCAGCTCCTGGTTACGCTGCTCCATCTGGGTATTGAGGCGGTTGATGTCGTCCACATAGTCTGATAGCGACTGCTGCATGTCAACGAAGCTGTTCTGCAGCTGTCCGATGGTATCGCCGCGCGTAGTCTTCGGCAACCGGCTGCTGTAGTGTCCCTCCGCAATGTCATGGGCCTGGTGCGCCAGCAGATGGAGGGGGGTAATGGCACCGCGGATGGTCTGGAAACAGAAGATCATGATGACCAGCAGACCAATGAAGGCGGTGATCCATACGATGTAGAGCAGGCGGTTATAGCCGCTGAACACATCGTCCTCGGGACAGACGATGGCCATACTGCCGTCAGTCTTGTCCATAGGACGGTAGAACACCAGTGCATCGTTGCCGTCTACCACCATCTGCTGTACACCGCTCTCGCGGGCTATCATCTTCCTGCCCAGCGAATCAGCTGCCGCCTTCGCCCTGGGGTCGGGATCCGAGAAGATGGTCTCCTTGAGAAGCTTCGTCGTATCAGGATGCACCAGGTACTGGCCTTTTCCGCCAATGACGATGCTCGAAGAGTGGGGATAGGGCGATACCTTTGTGATCTCCTGCGAGAGCCACCTCAGTTTGACGTCGATGGCCACCACACCGATGAAATAGCCCTCACGGCTGTAGAGCGGACGGGCGTAGGTGGAGATGATATCCGCCTGGTACTCGGCCTTGGGATTGGTGTTCAGATAGGGGTCTATCCAGCAACCCTGCCGCAGGGCCTGTGGCTTCGTATACCAGTCGAGGTGGAAATACTGGAAGTCGTCGCTGCCGTACTGGGCCGTGCTGATACTGTCGCCATCGCGCACGGAATAGATGGAGAAATAGCGGCCGTACTGTTTGAAATAGTCGGGCTCCATCGAGATGGAACAACTGATGAAATGGGCGTTTTCCTCCAGGATCTCCCGGGTGAATCTGATGAGGGAATCCGGATCCTGACAACCGTCCACATACCACGCCAGATTATCGGCAGTCATCTCCACCTCACCCATGATATCCGAGATGCGCTGGGCCGTATTGTCGAGAATCAGCGAGGCCCTTTTCACAGCGCTCTGACGTACGAAATCCTTTGTGATCGAGAAGAGGAAGCTTACCGAGACGATGAAGATCACCGTCACCACCAGCGCGATGGCAAGCCCGAGCTTTACCGACAGCCGCTTTACGATATGGTTCCACAGACTTCTCATGGTTCAGGCATTTCAGGTTCGTTACTATTGCCGGCATCCGTTGCACGCTGCGAGTTGAGCAGCGTCTGGTCGATCAGGCTGGTAATGGTCTCAGTATTGGCACTGATGTGATGCTGCAGCCGGCTCATCTCCTCCTTCGTGAAGTTCTGGTAACGGCCGTCCAGACGGTCGGCTGCCACGAGTATCTTGTTCACGGGCATCATGATCTGCTCCGAGATACGGCTGAGGAAAGCCGTCTTCGTACGCTCATCCTTCCGGCCGCGCTCATAAGCTGCCTTCAGAGCCTCGTTCTGCTGCTTCAGCGCCTCCGTCTTCCGGTGCATCTCATCCAGATGGCTGGCCAGTGCCTGCTGCATGGTCGAGAACCCACGCTGCAGCTCGCCGATCTCATCCTGACGGCTGCTGGTGGGGATGGGCTCGTCAAACTGGTTGTGGGCAATACGCCGTACCTTCACCGACAGGAGATCCAGGGGTTTGATGTTACGGTCGATGACGATTCTGCAGATCAGCAGCAGGAGCAGCAACGCGGCAACCGTCCAGAACACGCCGATCATCAGCAGACGGTTGAAGCCGCCCATGAACCCATGCTCCGGACAGAGCATCGCCAGGCCCCATACAGAATGACTGAACGGACGGTAGAAGTGGTAGGTATTCTTGCTGTCATCCTCCAGATGCCAGCCGCTTTCCTCCTGCCGGTAGTGTCCGCCCACGCCCTGCAGGAAGCACTGTGCGTAGGGTATCTGCTTCGTCACGGCGGTATTGATCTCCGCCCAGTCCATCTGCACGTCCACTGTGAGGGTCAGACAGTGCTTTCCCCGGGCATTCTGCACGGGCAGATAGTAGGTCAGCACCATCGGCTTCAGGGGCACGCTGTCCTTCACGGCATCCAGTTCCTTCTCCCTCCAGCCGGCCATGCTGACAGGCGACTGGCTGACAGGTATCACATAGCAGCTGTCTATCCAGGGGTTGGCCTGCATCACCTCGTGGCACAGCCCCGCCACGATGGTGGGCGAAGACAGGTGGTGACGGATGATCCAACTTACCGTCGCAGCCGTCGTCTCCGTCTGATGGAGCAGCCTGTCCACACGCAGA
>JAEETD010000134.1 GCA_016290175.1 Prevotella sp.
AACGTCCAGCTCGTAGAGTTGCATGATATTGAGAAACAGAACGGTCACCCGTCGGTCAAGGGCATGAAGAGCATCTGCGACCAACTTCTGGAAGCAGGACTGTAGTCATCAGTTGGCACAAAAAAAAAGCGGGCCTTGCGGCTCGCTTTTCTTTGTGAGAGAGAGTGAGGGAATTAGTAGTTGAACTTGAACTCGGCGAGACTGTAGTCGATCGCGTTGCCAGAGCACTCGATGCGGTAATACTTGTAATTGCCGGTATTCTGGAGGTTGAGTGTCAGCGTTGCACCGTTCTTCGGGGCTAATTTGTCGTTGATGCGACCGAAGTAGAGTTCCGTCCATTGTGTGGTAGACGCTTCGCTAAAGGAATTATAATTTTTGGCAGCAAGGATTCGGATGTCTTGTGGAATCCTACCAGTGTGCGGGCCGCAGGTTATCGTGAAGCTCTTTGGAGCGTCATCGAAGAAAGTTGCGAACTCCACCCATGAAACAGTATAGTTCTTGACAGCAGACTTATTGTTGTAATAACCCCAAAGGTGGTCAGATTTATAGTTTCTTGAACCCTTTCTGCTGTACCAGTATGTAGAGGGTTTGCCGTCAATAAGAGCGAAGCCGCATTGTTCTTCTTTATCCCATTCGTTTGGAAGATCTGAAAGCCAACTATAATCCCAGGCAGTCATGATTGAGTTAAAGCTTATCGGTGTGCGGGCAATCCAATCGCGAATGCTCTGGATGCGTTCTACCTGACTGTCGAAAAGACCGGTGAAGTGAGTCTTGTCGGCTATCTTGGCCTTGTCATAGACGTTCTTCAGATTTTCTGCTTTACACTCCTCATATTCGGGCAGGTAGGTGCGGCTATACATAAACGTTCTGCCATTGTGTTCGACTGTCACTGTGACGGTTACCTCGTAAGCGGGCAGCATGTAGAAGTCCCAGTCACCATTGTCCTTGCCGCCTGCCAGTGCCATCGGCTCGATAAGGAAGTCGCTGTCGCCACGTCCGAATACACCTATCGGGCGGTTATTGACGGTGTCCACTCCAAACTTTACGCCAGTCTTGCCTGTCTTATTAGCATAGTTGCTGAGTGCATCGAAAGGAGTCTCTGTTATCGGGCGGTCACTAATTGCTTTAGTGTCTGTAAAGTTGTTTCTGTTTCGCTGAATTTCTGCAAAGTTGCATTGGCTGCCCTTCAGACCCTGTGCCTTGCGATATCTTTCGGTACTGCCGAACTTCATGTCCTTGCGTACGCCGCAGACGGCAGTTACCTTATAGGTTGTTCCCTCAGGGAAGATGTTGGGGTTCAGCTCCACCTCAATGCTGCTGGGGTCGAAGACGCATACCTTGCCCTGGAACGGTTTGGTGTCGGCGTTCCATTTTCCTTCTTCTACGTGAATGTTTGCTCTACCATTAAATGGGCTTCTATAGTTATCGGGGTATGCCAAGTTGTTATAATTGTAATCTTTTCTATCCATATCCAGCCTTCTCCAGTCCACGCGGAGGTCGTTAACGATGTACATCTTCGGTGCGCTCTTGAGGTTCCAGATGCCCTCGCCGAGTGTTGAGCAGTTGCTGCTGCTGACCTTGAATGCGTCGGCCTTGATTGAAGGTGTGCTGACGCCGGTGACGCTGCTGTTTGCAGTGATGGTGCCCTTGGTGTCGATGGTGCCGGTCAGGTCGAGATTGATATTTCCCTTGTAGCCGTCAAAGCCAGTAGTCTCCTTGCCGTAGTCAATGCCAAGCAGGTCGCAGCCGTTCTTGGCCAGGTCGAGGCCTGCGGAGAGAGCATCCAGCGGGTTGGGGCTCATCATCTTCGTACCCAGATCGTAGAGATTCTTCACGCTGTTGGCCTTGTCGAGTAATCCTTCAACGCCTGCAAAGATGCCATTCTCGGTGTTGGCAGACACCTTCTTCAGCTCCATACTGCCTGTTGCGCTAGCCTTCAGTAAGTTTGTCAGATCGACAAACTGCTTGAGGCCACACTTGGGTGAGAGGCTGAGCAGGGTCTCGTCGGTGCCGAAAAAATCACTGATCTTGTTCTGCTCGCCGGGGTTGCGATAGACGGAGAGGTCGAGGTCGAAAGCCCACCAACCGGTCTGCAGTGCCTGTCCCTCGAGGCCTTTGCCTGGATTATAGGCTGCCCATGGGCTGACAGTCTGCGCCATCTCGTCGGGCTGATCGATTTCTTTCTTATTGATTTTGCGGTCCATCGGTAAACCATATCTAAATACGGCGTGCGAGCTGAGTGCATCGTGCATCTGCATCACCCACATGTGGTCGTTGGCATCGGTTTTGGCACAGTCGGGGATGTAAGTGAAAACGCGCAGGATGCCGGTGTACTTGTTGTAGAAACCGAGGAAGTTGCAGTTCTTCATGTTGCTGATACCACAGAGGTTGAAAGCCAGTTCCCAGTCGCTGCCATTAGCCCAGACCTCGCCCCAGACATCGCTGGGAATGTGGGCGCAAGCGCTGGCTTGTTTGGAATTGGGGAGTGAAACATTACTGAACCCCTTCATCGTCTTTCCGTTGACAGTGATCTCGTCGTTGCCGCCGTCGTAGACGTAGATACCCACGTGATTTCGCCAGTTCTCTGCGGTGTAGGCCTCTGATGGTTTGCCGTTGGCGTCGGTGACTGGGAAGTCGTTCACGTTGAAGCCTTCCACCGTGCTGCGGGTAAGGCCACTGTTTTCCATCTCAGCCATCTGCTGGATGTCCTCCATCTGGATGTCGTCGCTACATGCTGTGAAAGCGAATGTTGTACCTGCGGTAAGGGTGCTCATGAGCGCCAGCTTTACCAAATTCTTCTTTGTTGTCATAATTGTAAAATTTTAAATTGTTATACTTATTTATTATTTAATTCTCTTTTTTGTTTTTGGGGTTGCCCTTTTTGGGTTTCAGTCAGGGCGGAGACTGATGTAGTAAGCACTCAAGGTGCTGATTATTACGCCTTTATGTTTTGTTTGTGTCAGTAAGTCAAAGAGCGATATCATTTCTGATTTCTGATGCAAAGTTATGACGGATTTTGATTGATTCCAAGAAATTTTGTGTTTTTCGCTCGCAGTTGTTGCGACACAGGGGGGTGTTTTGTAACAAATCGGGGGAACGTTGACACAGTTGTCGCATCAAGAGGAAAAAATTGGTCGAATTACACAGTAGGTCCCCCTGTTACACGAAAGAAAAGAAGTTTCGGGGTATTATGCAAATTTCTGCAGAAATATTTGGAAGTTTCGAATAAAGTTCGTATCTTTGCAGCGTCAGGATGAAAGTTCTGGCTATCCGGGTAGAATCCCGCGTGGGGTAAGGCTTTATCGATACTGCCCATTTTAAAGAGCCGTCGTTTTTACGATGGCCCTTTATTTTTGTCTGTACTTCATCATAAAGTTTCTTATGTAGAACTTACCAAGCGTGTCCTCCCTAATTACGGAGATGGTGAATGTAACAAAAGAACCGTCCCCCTGTTACAAAAAACCAAATAAATTTGGATAATTACCAAATTATTCCTAC
>JAEETD010000065.1 GCA_016290175.1 Prevotella sp.
GGTGGCGTAGTGTCGTATGTGGCAGAAGCCATGGGCTGCAAGAACTTCGGTGACATGTGTACCGTTGCTATCATGTATCCCAAGGCTGACGGTAGCTATGGCTTCGGTGCTGTACGCTTCACTTATGCCCGTGGAGCCTCAGTACTCGAGTCATTCTCAGTGGCAGTCACGGGCGACATTGCCGGCGCTACACCCTCTTTCACGGCTAACATGCTGAAGGTTGAGGTACGTATGGCTTACGATCTTGCAACTGGAGCCTCTGCCGACAACACGTACCTGACGGCCATCACCTCTCGTAAAGTGAACGGCGGTTGGTTACGCAGTTTCGCCCAGTTCGACGTAGAGGATGCAACTCCCACCTTTGCAGAGGCCATCTCAACCTATCCTGTTGGTCAGGAGCGCTTCCTCAATGGTAGCGATGTTGACGTCACGTCATCTTCTGTCTCTCAGAATGGCGGGTCTTCGACAAGTTCAGATACCGGTCAAGGTGGTAGCGGCTCTCAGGGTAGCAGCCAGAGCCAGACGGACTTCGCGCTGACCATCACAAAGACTGGCACTGGCACGTCGACCGTGAAGGACGATAGTGAACAGACCATCAACAGTGGTGCTAATGTAGCCTCCGGCTCGAACGTGAATATAGAGGTCGTGCCTGCTGAGGGTCAGGTTCCCACTGCAACGCTCAACGGCAATACCGTAGCGTTAACAGAGAACGACGGTACTTACGCTGGTTCTTTCCAGATGCCCGCCCAGGCTTCAACCCTAGTAATCAACTCGGGTTCCGTGAGTGGTGACGGAGGTGACGGTCTGACCAACGACTAGTTTGTTTCAGAACTCCCAAAATCAGGAATCGTCCGACAAATTCTGAATTTGTCGGACTATTTCCGGTTATTGCTTGTTTTTCTGATGCCTTTTGCCTATCTTTGTAGCCAGAATTGAAATGTGGCTGAAAAAGTTATGAGACAAAGCATTCACCTTGTTGCATTGTTAGCTGCTCTGCTGATGTGTTCAACGTCGGCGGCTGATGGTGTGGAGAAGGCGAATTGTCCTGTCGTCAGGGTTGAGGCTGAACGGTTGCCGGATATGAATGTTCCCCGTAGCGGCCACTCGGCACTATTGCTAAATGGCGAGGTGACGGTTGTGGGAGGACATACCTCGGGCTTTGTGCTCACGCCCACGATTGAATATCTTGAAGGTGGCAAGTGGCAACAGTTGCAGACCGTCTATACGCACGATGGCGGAATCTCGATCGTGATGGCGTCGGGGAAAGTGCTTCTGGCGGGTGGTTTTAAGGACAACCTGGGCATCGGACAGAGTTTCGAGGTTGAGTTGTATGATCCCGCCACCCATGAGTCGAAGGGCTTCGGATGCCTTGACCAGAAGCGTGTGTCGGGCGCAGCCGTGGAGCTGGACAGCGGACGGGTCATGATTACAGGCAACTGGTATACTGATGACGGCATAGAGATGTTCGATGGAAAGACCTCGTTCTCTCATGTCAGGAACGTCTCGCAGTCACGCTATTTACCCCATGTCTTCCGCACTTCGGATGGTGATGCCGTCATTGTGGCAGGCTACGATGAACGTGGCAATCCCCTTGACACTATCGTTATCGACAGACTGTACGGCGAGCCGTTCCGCAACGAGCTGTTCGAAAACTGGCGTCCCTTGCATTACGATCTGGCGCAACATAGTGACGACAGCTTTATCGGCGACAAGACAAAAGGCGAGTTCCGCTATCTGATGCCTGTGGAGAACGAAGACGGACAACTGGCCATCATCGATGTGCGCGATACGATATTTACACCTCTGCCCACAACGGCGCCTGTTCCCATGCAGAGCCAGTGGGGGGCCATCAAATACATCACACCCGTCTATGCTGATCGCCAGCATCAGCGGGGATATGTCGTAGGATTCGACAATACCAACCGTCTCTATGCCCTTTGCATTGACTATGCCAATAATCCGGCCACACTGAAACTCTATCATACCGACCCGTTGCCTGAAGCAGGCATGCTCACCATTCCCGTTCTGACAGCAGAGGGCAATCTGATGCTGACGGGAGGCGTCGGCACCGAACCCAACGGCAATTTCTCGCCAAAAGCCTCCGTATGGCTTCTGCGTTTCAATGACGATGGCTCAGAAGCAGCTGGAGGCTTCAACGGCTGGCTATGGGGCGTGTTGGCGGCAGTGCTGTTAGCGGCAGGCGTGGCTGTTTATGTATTCAGGCGCAGGAAGCCGCAGCCTGAGCCGGAGGAACGATTGGAAACGGTGACCAAGGGCGACGAACAGTTGATGCAACGGATCTGCCAGCTGATGGACGAAAAGCAGCTCTATCTGCAACAGGGTCTGAAAGTGTCGGACATTGCCTCCGCGCTGGGCATCAACAGCCGGTATGTCTCTGATTGCGTGAAGGCTGTCAAGGGCTGTTCCCTCACGCAGTTCGTCAACGAATATCGTGTGGAGCATGCCAAGCGCCTGCTGCTCGAATGTCCTGAGATGAAGATTTCCACCGTAGCCGTAGAGTCGGGCTTTACCAACGACAAGGCGATGACCCGCTACTTCAAGGAGCAGACCGGCATGACGCCGACAGAATGGAAAAATGAGAATCAGAAATAATATACTAACTCTAAAAACATTGTAATCATGAGAAGACTACAACTATTGTTACTTATGCTGCTGGCATTGCCGATAGGGATGCTGGCAGACAGCCAGAACACGTTGGTCGTGACACTGAAGAACGGTGCTGAAACAGCTTTCTTCCTGAAAGACCAGCCCAATGTTACGTTTGAAGGCACTAACCTAAAGGTCGTATCCCAGAAGGAGACGGTTTCGTTTACCCTCAGCGATGTGCTTCGTTTCACTTATGTCAAGAAGGATCCTTCAGGCATCGATGAGACGGTTACAGATCCCACTGAAGTAAGTTACGAGGGTGGCGTGCTTGTAATCAGCCAGTTGAAACAAGGCGCTACAGTTGACGTTTATTCCCCCGATGGCAAACAGGTGCGCCAACTCAAAGCTAACCACTCGGGCACCTACCGCCTCAGCCTCTCTGAACTGCCCACAGGGCTGTATCTTGTCAAGGCCGACAATATCACCTATAAAATCATGAAGCAATGAAACGATATACGTTATATATATTAGCGGCTGTATTGGGCATGCTCAATCTCCAGCCCGCCAGTGCGCAGCAGACGCAGGACGCATTATACGTATTCCGCAATGACGGACAGTTCAACGGATTCTGGTACGATGAAATCGAGAAGATCTGCTACAGCAAGATAGATACCCTCGGCGTGGAACAGGCCGACTACGTAGTGCAGGAAGTCTACGTTCCTGACTCTGTATTCCGCATCCCCATCTCCGCTATCGACAGCGTGGCCTTCGTCACCCCCGAGACCATCTATAAGAAAGACGTGGCACACACCACCGAGAGCGATCTTTGGAACTACGTCATCGGCAGCGACTCCGTACGTACGCTACTGCTAAAGACCAACACCCCCGCGGGCATAATACCAAAAGCCGGTGACAAGCTTGTCACTACGAAAAGCCGCGAGTTCCTGCCTGGTGGATTCTATGCCCAGGCTGAGAGTGTGACCAATACGGACAAGGGCATCGTCGTCAGCTGCAAGACCATCGACCTGTTGGAGCTCTTCGACCAGTTCACCGCCAAGGCACGGCTTCGTAATGCGGATAGCGAAGCAGTAAGAACCCGCGCCGAGGACGGCAACGATGAGAACGATTTCGAGAAGTATCTCAACAGATATGACCACATGTCGCTTCCCGGCTTTGAGGAGAACGTCGACCTCGCGGGAAGCTACACCCTCAACGACCAGTGGTCGCTTACCGGTTCTGGCAAACTCTCTGTCGGCATCAAGCCTGCCGTGAGGGTAAATGCCATCATGAACGTGAGTTATTGGACGGGCGTACACTTTTACTCGCTTATCAGCGTCATCGCTGACAGTTGGGTAAACTTCCAACTCAAGGGAGGCGTTTCAGGTACGTTCGACAAAAAGCTGGGTAAGAAGAAGATCTGGATACCCGATTCACCTTTCTTCGTAGACATCCATGGAGGTGTCTCCGCCGGACTGACGGGCGAACTGGAGATAAAGTACAAGTACCGCAACTGGACTCACGGCTGGCTCTCGGCAACCTATAAGAGCAGCGACAACGGTGGTCCAAACTTCCTCTACAAGTTGTCGGATCGTACTATCGACAACGATTTCGCGCTGATGGGTACCGTGGGCGCTACAGTCGGACCATACATTGAAGCCGATCTCAGTGCCGTCGACGAACAGATAGCCAAGGCTGGACTCCGATTCGACGCGGGCATAAAGTGCGAAATCTCATCGCAGGTCAAGCTTAATGATATCCTCGCAGCCTCTTTCCCTCTTCCCATGATGCTCTATACGCTTGATAATCCGACAGGTATCTACGACGGCTTGAACCGCGACGGCGGCGTGAAACTCGGCAAATTTGCTACAGGCAAGTTCGTGGCTGCAGTCACCGGCCGTTGGAAAGCCGAGAAGCAGATTATGGATCTGTACAAAGGCTGGGACCTTCAGGCGGGATTTGTGCCGAAGTTCTCGAACGTTGCCGTCAGTTATGACGAGAATACAGGCTATGCTGTGGGTAGCGCCAACCTCAGCCGTCAGGTGATAACCAGAGTGCCCATTGGCTTCGCGGCCTTCAATCGCGACGGCAAGAGGATTGGTAGCAAGTGGAACGAGACAGACTACTACTGGGCGAAGAACAAAGACGGCAAATATGAGGCGAATATGAAGAAATACGAGATTGGGATGAACTTCAACGAAATGGGCGGCACCATCCGCTTCTATCCTACCATCTCGATGCTTGGCAGCGACTACCGCCTGCTGTGCTCGCCTTACAAGGAAGTGCAAATTCCCGTGAAGTTTGAGGTCAAGCCCACAGAGTTCAAGTTCGATGCTATCGGAGGTGAACGGGAATTAACCCTGAAGAGCAACATCGACTGGAGCTGCGAGAAGGAGAAATACGTCGTCGACATCGACTACGGCAAGATAGATTGGCTGAAAGTTACTGGCACGAACCCGAATTTAAAGCTGGTAGTAGACAAGAATCCAACTGCCGAAAAGCGCCAGGGTGAACTGACGCTCAAACTCACATCGCCGGATAACTCGAAAGTAAACTGCGAAGTGAAGATCAAGGTGGAGCAGGACGGCGATGAAGCCCAGAAGAAATACATGTTCACCGGCTCGTGGTTCAACGGTTCGGGATCGGTAACGAACATGGTAACCTTCGGTGAGGACGGTTCTTATTACTTCGAGCAGCGCACGAATGATATAATCGACTTCACTCGCACAGGCACCTATGTAGTGACGCGTTACAAGGAATACAGCGAGAATAGCAATATCCGGATGGAAGCAGACATCACAGAGACCTTCGTCACCTCATCAACCGGCAAGACAAACACGAAGACCTGGACGCTGATGATCCTTGACGATGACAAACTGAGTTACCGGAACACCTATTTCTGGCGTTCAGGGTTCGATTGATTATTTAGTGAAATCCCCTGACCGACTGGCCAGGGGATTTTACTTATTTTATGCGTGTTTGTTTGGGAATGTGCGGGAAAAGTCGTACCTTTGCAGCCAAAATCTTTTCTATTAATGATCAATATGAGACTTTTGATTCTTCCTGTCGTCATTTTTATGGCAGGAATGACGGTACAGGCACAGGATGTCGTGAGGGAGTTGAAGGCTGACGTAAACCGTTCTGCGGGGACCAACTACTCGCTGCCCGCCATAAAGGTTGAGAACGACACGCCCGCCCCTGGTGGAAAGAAACCTTTCTACATCAACCACTATGCCTGTCCATCGTCGTATTATCTCCAGAAGGAGGAATACTATGACGAGCCCCTCGAAGTGTTTATGAAGGCTGACAGTCTGGGTAAGCTGACCAAGCTGGGCAAGGACGTGCTGAGACGGCTGGAGATCATCCACAACGATGCCCATAACCGTACAACTGAGTTGACAAAGCACGGTGCGGAACAAAGTCATGGCATGATGAGACTGTTGGTGGAACGGTTCCCGGAGGCCTTTACCGACAATGGCTACTACAGCATTAGAAGCGTGGTGCAGAATACGGCTATTCTCACGATGATTGAGTCGGCGGCACAGTTGTCCAAGATGTATCATCCGCTGAACATCAGGACCAGGGTCTCACATGAGGAACAACGGTTTATGAATCCTCAGGATAAAGACCTGACAGACGACCGTACGGATTCCTTGACGATGGAACGCTATGACCGCTTCGCAGCACTGAACACCAGTGAGATACGATTGATGGAATCGCTCTTCAACGATCAGAACTATGTAGCCAAGTATATTTCCCCTTATATACTCAGTCAGCAGCTCTTCAGGCTTGCAGGGAGCATCCAGAATACCGACCTGACGAAGAAAATGACACTTTTTGACATCTTCACGTCTGAGGAGATACACCGGCACTGGCGGAAAAACAATGCGTGGAACTATATCAACTACGGTGCCTGTAAGTTGAACGGTTCCCGTCAGCCTTATCTGCAACGGGCGGTGCTGAGAAACATGATACACATGGGCGACAGTGCGCTGAAACGCTATGCTCCCATGGCACATGTGCGCTATACCAACGAGCGGGTATTGATGTCGCTGGCTTGTCTGATGGAACTGAATGACTACGGACTCGAGACGGATAACCTCGACTCTCTCGAGACATTAGGATGGGCGGACTATAGGATTGCCCCGTTAGGCGGAAGCGTCGTGATGGTTCACTATCGGAAAGACCGTGATGACCAGGATGTGCTCGTGAAGGTGCTGTTGAACAACAGGGAGGCCCGTCTGCCACTGAAGACCGACTGTGCGCCCTATTATCACTGGAACGACGTGAAGCGCTACTATCTGCGAAAACTGTATCGCTACGAGAACGAGAGATTTAATGAAAAAAAGGCTAAATAGTTATGTGGAGAGAGGAAAGTGGAAAGAGGAGAGAGGAAAGAGGAAAGTGGAAAGAGGAGAGAGAAATGAGGAAAGTGGAAAGAGAAAAGAGGAATGAGGAAAGTGGAATGAGAATACTCCGGCTATTGAGTTGGAAGGAACTGGTAATCTCTTTCCTCTTTCCTCTCTCCTCTTTCCTCTATTTCGACAATGCGAACGCTCAGACAGTAATGGATCTCATCAGGGAGAAGCCTCAATATGCCTCGTGCAACTATAACACCTATCCAGACACGATCAAAGCAGTGCTGACTCCGGCGCCAGCAGGCAAGAAACCATTCTATATGTCTCACTACGGACGTCACGGCTCGAGATATATCAGCAGCCGGACGGGTTATGATACGCCGTATGACATGATGAACCATGCCGACAGTGTGGATGAACTGACACCCACAGGTCGTCGTGTGCTG
Organism: Prevotella sp.; assembly: GCA_016290175.1. Lineage (GTDB taxonomy): Bacteria > Bacteroidota > Bacteroidia > Bacteroidales > Bacteroidaceae > Prevotella. The sequence continues at coordinate 7,409 of JAEETD010000065.1, forward strand.
GAAGAGATGCGACTGGTGATGGATGATACGGAGAAACGCTGGGGAGAATTGACGAGCTACGGTAAACAGCAGCATCGGCAGATTGCCCGAAGAATGGTAGAACGGTTTCCGGAGATCTTCTGCAAGGGTGCCAGGGTGAATGCCATCAGTACAACGGTTCCGAGATGTATGGAGTCGATGGGAACGGCGATGATTGAGATGCTGCAGGTCAATCCTGACCTGAATATCACGATGGATGCCTCGAAACGGACCATGTGGTATCTGAACCATCAGGACAAGAAATTGCGGAAGTATATGACCAAGGAGGCCCAGAAAGCCTATGATGCATATACGGAGGGACTCTTGGGCAACAGCCGGTTGATGGAGCTGATCTTCAAGAATCCGGATATCGTGAAGGAGATTGTCGAGGAGGGTATGTTCAACTATTACCTGATGAAGATGGGACTGTTTCAGTCGAATACCCACCTTTATCAGAATACCTATCTGCAGGATCTGTTCCTGACAGAGGAGTTGTATCGTATGTGGCAGATTGACAATGCATTGTGGTATATCCAATGTGGCGGCTATAAAGTGAATGGCGGCAAACAGCCGTATTCCCAGCGGTTCCTGTTGCGACAGATCATTGCCGATGCCGACAGTTGTTTCCAATTGGCGAACCCTGGTGCGCAATTGCGCTACGGACACGAGACGTGTCTGCTGCCATTGGCCTGTCTGATGGGCATCAACGGCCTCGACTATGAGACGGACAATTTCGAGGAACTCGAGGAAAAGGGTTGGTGGTGTTCAAGCGTGTTCCCCATGGGATCTAACATCCAGTTGGTGTTCTATCGCAAGGATATCAAGGATCAGGACGTGCTTGTGAAGGTGCTGCTCAATGAGGAGGAGGCGTCACTACCTTTTGAAACAGACTGTGCGCCATACTATCACTGGAAAGATTTCAAGGCGTATTACCTGAACAAGCTTGATGCTTACAAAGAATAAGTAAAATCCCCTGACCGACTGGCCAGGGGATTTCAATTATTTAACCTCCCAGATATCGTTGGTCTCGAGGAGCTCGGAGAAGTTATGGTACTTCTTCTGGCCGGAGACCTCATCGAGCTGGGCGTAGACGGAGTCGTTGTAGGTGGGAGCCTCCACGTCGCGGATCACGCCGAGGGCGATGGGGAAACCGTCCTCAGGGGTCATCATAGCGAGCTTCAGCTGCAGGGTGTTGTCCTCGCAGTGAGCGTCGTGAACGAGTACGTCGTCAAGGGTGTAGCCATCCTTGCCGATCTCCACGACCTTCAGGCCGAAGCCCTGCTGTACGAGTCCGAACTCATTGTTCTCACCGAATACGAGCTTCTCGCCGTGACGGACGTAGATGGCATTCTTCTTACGACCCTCGTTGTTGTAGACGATGTCGTGACAGTGGTCGTTGAAGATAACGCAGTTCTGCAATACCTCGGTAACTGAGGCGCCCTTGTGCTCGTAGGCGGCCTTCAACACCTCGACTGTTCCCTTGGCGTCGGTTGCTACGCAGCGGGCGAAGAAATGTCCGCGGGCACCGAAGCAGAGCTCGGCAGGACGGAAGGGGTCTTCGACCGTGCCGTAAGGACTCGACTTGGAGACGAAACCTCGGGGTGAGGTGGGAGAGTACTGACCCTTTGTCAGACCGTAGATGCGGTTGTTGAGGAGGATCATGTTCAGGTCGATGTTACGACGGTTGGCGTGGATGAAGTGGTTACCACCGATGGCCAGTCCGTCGCCGTCGCCTGATACCTGCCAGACGGTGAGGTTGGGGTTAGCGACTTTTGCGCCGGTAGCGATGGCAGCGGCACGACCGTGGATGGTGTTCATGCCGTAAGTGGCCATGTAGTGGGGCAGACGGCTCGAACAGCCAATACCGCTGATCACTGCGATGTTCTCGGGGGCTACGCCGATCTCGGCCATAGCCTTATGGAGTGAAGCCAGGAAGAAGTGGTCTCCGCAACCGGGACACCAACGTGGCTGGCCTTTCTTGAAATCACTTGCACTGTAATTACTCATAACACTTTAATTTTTTACCACGAATTACACGAATTTCACTAATTATTCTTTTTTATGATGAAACGTTCAAATTTGAGGGAAGTCTCTCCAAAATTGATGAGTAATGCCATATCGCTACCAGCAACTTTTGCGTAGTTGATGGCTTGTGAGCGGTGCATATCATCAAGTTCCTTAACTGCCTTTAACTCAACAATAATACGATTGTAGCATATAAAGTCTGGCTTAAAGGTTGATGTGAGTTCTTTTCCGTTATAATCAATATGTAACTCTGTTTCCCTAAGTGATGGTATGTTACGATTTGCTAGCTCAATTTCCAGAGCATCTTGATAGACGATCTCGGTAAAGCCGCACCCGAAATATCGATGAACAGCCATGGCTGCACCGATAATTTCATGTACTTCTTCCTTAAACAGTAAATCGTCTCTATACATCGTGAGAAAATTAGTTTAATTCGTGAAATTAGTGGTCGTTATTATTATTATTTGTTTATTATCTCGGTGAAGGCATTGACGAGTTCTTCGACGACGAAGGGCTGGCCCTTGACCTGATTGAACTGGAAGGGAACGAAGTTGTCGACCTTCATACGGAGGTAGGCAGCGAGCTGACCCATGTTCTGTTCGGCCACAACCACCTTCTTGTACTTGGAGAGTACCTCGGCAGTGTTCTTCGGCAGCGGGTTCAGATACTTGAAATGGGTCTGAGCAACCTTGTAACCCTTCTGACGGAGCTCGTCCATAGCCGAGCGCAGATGGCCGTAGGTAGAACCGAAGCCCACGATCAGCAGATCTGCATCGGCATCGCCGTCGACTTCGAGGTCAGGCACCTGGATATTGGCAATCTTCTGCTGGCGCAGACGTGTCATCAGGTCGTGGTTCTCAGGATTCGTGGAGATGGCACCGGTATTGCTGTCCTTCTCCAATCCACCAAGGATGTGAGCAAAGCCCTCACGACCCGGCACAGCCCAGTAGCGGGTGCCGTTCTCAGCACGCATATAGGGCGTCCATTTACCCTTCAGTTCCTCTGGAACGTAGGGAGGATTGATAGGATCGAGCTTAGCCATCTCAGGCAGTTTGAAGGCACCGGAGCCGTTGGCTACGAATGCATCGGTGAGCAGCACGACGGGTGTCATGTGCTCGAGGGCAATCTTACAAGCCTGATAAGCGGCATCGAAGCAGTCGGTAGGACTGGTGGCAGCCATTACCGGCATGGGACTCTCACCGTTACGGCCGAAGAGTGCCTGCAGGAGGTCGGTCTGTTCAGACTTCGTGGGAAGACCCGTAGCAGGACCACCACGCTGCACGTCGAGCACCACGAGCGGCAGTTCCATGATCACAGCGAGGTTCATGGCCTCCGACTTCAGGCAGATGCCAGGACCGGAGGTGGAAGTGACACCCAGTGCACCAGCGAACGAAGCACCGAGGGCTGAAGAGCAACCTGCGATCTCGTCCTCACACTGAACGGTGATGACACCGCAGGACTTATGCTTCGAGAGCTCGTGGAGCACGTCGGTGGCAGGGGTGATAGGATAAGAACCGAGATAGAGTTTCAGACCGGCCTTCTCGGCAGCGGCGATGAAACCATAGGCCGTGGCCTTGTTACCGGTAATGTCCATATAGCGTCCGGGCACCTTCTCCTTCGACTCCACACGATAGACGTTGACAGTCGATGAGTGTGTGTTGTGTCCGTAGTCGTAACCAGCCTGAATCACCTTGATGTTAGCTTCGGCGATGGCAGGCTTCTTGGCGAACTTCTCCTTCAGGAAGTTGGCCACGAGGTTCAGGTCGCGGTCGAAGAGCCAGCAGACGAGTCCGAGGGCGAACATGTTACGGCACTTCATCATCGCCTTCATATCCATACCCGTATCGGCCAGACAATCCTTTACCATTGTGGTGAGGGGGCACTGGATGACGCGATCGGGGTCGATGCCCATCTCGCCGAGATAGTCGGGGGTAGCAAACTGCGCCTTCTCCAGGTCCTTGGGGCCGAAGGAGTCGGTGTCGATGATGATCGTTGCGCCCGGCTTGGCATAGCGGTACTGCGTCTTCAGCGCAGCAGCGTTCATGGCCACCAGCACGTCGCACTTGTCGCCAGGGGTATAGACCTTACCGGCGCCGATGTGAACCTGGAAACCAGACACACCGGTGAGCGAGCCTTGCGGGGCGCGGATGTCAGCGGGATAGTCGGGGAATGTAGAGATGCCATTTCCAACGGTGGCACTAACCGTAGAGAAGATGTTTCCGGCAAGCTGCATACCGTCGCCGGAATCACCTGAGAAGCGGACAACAACCTGGTCCAGCTCCTTCACTTCTAATTTTTCAGCCATATTTATTGAGTTTATTACTAACTATGCTCTCAAAAACGCGTGCAAAATTATTCTTTTTTGACGGAATATCCAAAGGAAAACGCAAAAAAATGCATTTTTGGCTTGATAGGGTGATATAAACCATATCAGGTTCATATATCGACCATAAGGTGTTCAATTGTGTCGTAAGTGGGGTCTGAAGAAAAAAAAGTGTGCAAAAATTTTGTATATTTAGAGATTTTTTATAACTTTGTACCCCGAATTCTAACTATACCCACTGGCTTAAAATGAAGATTAAGACCCTCTTGACGTTGTTTCTGGCTTGGATGGCAGTCGCCGTTTCAGCTCAAAACACCTATGATATACTGACTTTCGGGGCTAAAGGTGATGGCGTGACAGATGATGCCGTGGCGATACAAAAGGCCGTTGACCGTTGCTCGGCAGAAGGGGGCGGTGTTGTGTTGATCCCCCGCAATCATGTGTTTCTGTCGGGTCCCGTTGAACTGAAGAGCAACGTGGAGCTTCGTCTGGAGTCCACTGCGACGCTGAAAGCCAATCCCGATGAATCGATCTATCATCTGAGTGCCTTCGGTGAGAACCGTGGCGAAGGGATGTTGTGGCTCTGGGCCAAGGATGCCGAGAACATCAGTATCACCGGCAAAGGTACCATTCATGGCAATGGCATTGCTTTTATGGGTGCAGAGTTGGAGGATTCGTATGAGTTGAAGCCCCTTTCAGACCAGACGTTCGATCCCCGTCCGCATGTGCTGACACTGACGAACGTGCACGGCCTGACCATCCGCGACGTGACGATCAAGGAGGGCGCTTATTGGACGGTGCATCTGATTGGCTGCAACGAAGCTGTCATCGATGGCATCAACCTTCTGAACAACCTGAAGATCCGTAATGGCGACGGCATCGACCTCGACCACTCCAAGAATGTACGTATCGCCAATTGCCATATCACCTCGGGCGATGACTGTATCTGCCTGAAGAACCGTCGTGAGTTTGAGCAATATGGCAGCTGTCATGATATCGTGGTGACTAACTGTGTGATGTCCTCGCGCTCGTGCGCCATCAAGATCGGCAGTGAGAATATGGACTCCATATATAACGTGGTATTCGACAACTGCATCATCACTGGCTCTAACCGCGGTCTGGGCATCCAGAACCGTGACGAGGGAACGGTGACCGATGTGGTATTTTCGAATATCCAGCTCGACTGTCGTCTGTGGAGCGATGTGTGGTGGGGCAAGGCTGAGCCCATCTACGTGACAAGCTACCCCAGGGCCAACGGCAATCACAAGGATGCCAACTGGCGATTCCCCAAGGGACAGATAGAGGGCCGCTGCGGCGAGGTGAGCCGTATCTATTTCAACAACATCACCGCCCTGAGCGAGAACGGCTGTTTCGTTGGTGGCGATGTGCCGGGCAAGGTGAAGGACATTTATTTTAATAATGTTCGTGTGAATCTCACAAAGTGGCAGACACTTTGTGAGATGGACAAGCGCCCCTGCAAGGGTGAGGGTTTTATCAAGGTCAGTGCCGAAGAACTGCTGAAGGCACAGGTGCCTGTGATCACAGAGAATGCTGAAGTAACATTTCATTAATTTTTTATACTAACAACTAATTATTTTATTTATGCAAAAGATCCTAAATCTCAAGCAAGGAGCGCAGAAGGCAATGCTCTTCGCCTTCTTTTTGTTGTGCAGTACGGTTATGATGGCCCAGCAGAAGGTGTCAGGAACTGTACTGGATGCAACTGGTGAGCCTCTGATTGGCGTAAGTGTCTTAGAGGCAGGAACGACAAACGGTGTTGTGACCGATTTTGATGGTAACTTCACACTGACAGTCAAGCAGGGAGCCCAACTGGCTTTCTCGTACATTGGCTACATCTCTCAGACCCTAACAGCCTCCAACGGCATGAGGGTAGTCCTCGAGGAAGACAACAAGATGCTGAACGAAGTGGTGGTCGTCGGTTATGGTACGATGCGCCGTAAGGATGTGACCTCATCAATTACCACCGTGAAGGCCGAAGACCTGAACAAGGGTGTGTTCACCGATCCTGGTCAGATGCTTCAGGGAAAGGTTCCCGGTCTGGTCGTCTCTTCTACAGCCGACCCTAACGGTTCTCCCACTATCACATTGCGTGGTGCTTCTACATTGCGTTCGGGTGCCATGTCGCCTTACTATGTAGTAGACGGTATTCCTGGTGTTGACATCTCTATCGTCTCTCCCGATGATATCGAGAGCATCGACGTGCTCCGTGATGCCACCGCTACTGCCATCTACGGTTCTAAGGCTGCCAATGGTGTGATCATCATCACGACCAAGAAAGGTGCTGAAGACAAGGTCAATGTGACTTATAATGGTTATGTAGCCTTTGACAACATCCTCAAGAAATACGATGTGGCCACAGCTGATGAGTTGCGCCAGTATGCAAAGGCAAATGGCGTTTCGCTGAAGGATGGTGGTGCCAACACAGACTGGCAGGACGAAGTACTCCGCACAGGTATCAGTCACAGCCATAATGTTGGTATCAGTGGCGGAAATGACAAGACCAACTATATGATCAGTGGTAATCTCATCAAGCGTCAGGGTGTCGTCAAGATGACGGGTATGGACCGCTTCAATCTGCGTTCTCTTGTCTCAACAAAAGTGTTGAAGGACCGGCTCACCTTATCGATGAGTGCAAATATGATGTATGGCAAGCATTTCGGTGTTCCTACAAGCAATGAGGGTGCATCTGTGCTTGATGCCATGAACTATTATTCCCCGACGAATGCCATCAAGAATGCTGACGGTACATGGACGGTGGGAGCAGGGTCTAAGAACTACAACCCCCTCGCCCTGATGTATGAGGACACATCGGAGACAATCTGGAAGCGCAACCAGTTTATCGGTAAGGCTACACTCGAAATCCTGAAGGGACTGCTCTGGAACATGAATTACTCCTGGAGCAACTACCAGAGTACCTATAGCGCCTACGACACCCGTAACTCTCAGCTTGAGGGTATCGGTAACAAGAACGGTCAGGCTGTCCGCAATACTTATTTCGGACATGAGCAGACCTTTGAGACCTATCTGAACTACGGCTTCACATTGGGTAAGAACAAGTTCGACCTGATGGCTGGTTACACCTGGGAACAGAAGAAGAACAACGACGGTTTCGGACTTGCCGTAGAAGGTTATTACAACGATGACCTGACATGGTATAACATGTCGTACGCACAGACCATTCTCCCCGTGCAGAACTCTGTTCAGAGCGGTTATGTTGAGAACATCCGCAACATTTCGTTCTATGGTCGTATCAACTACTCTTTCGACAGCCGCTATATGCTGCAGGCAACTATCCGTCGTGACGGTTCTTCTGTATTCGGTGAGAACAAGCGTTGGGGAACCTTCCCGTCAGTTTCAGCAGCATGGAATATCACTGAGGAGAGCTTCATGAAGAATCAGAATATCTTCGATAACCTGAAACTCCGTGCCGGTTATGGTATTTCCGGTAATGCCATGGGATTCGATGTCTATTCTTCATACGTCACATACGGTGCTACAGGTACATTTGTCTACGATGGTAAGACTTATCGCACCTATGGCGCTACAAAGAATGCCAATCCTGATCTTAAATGGGAGACAACATCGATGTTGAACATCGGTCTCGACTTCGCATTCCTGAGAGGACGTGTCAATGGTACTGTCGAGGTTTATCACAAGAAGACCAAAGACCTGATCTGGGGCTATCCTGTTCCTACAACACAGTATGTATACGGTTGGATGGATGCCAATGTGGGCGAGATGACCAATAAGGGTATCGAGTTTACATTGAATGCCGTTCCTGTACAGACCAAGGACTTCACCTGGAACACCACCATCAACCTGTCGCACAACAAGAATACTGTCGACAAGATGCAGAACGACCAGTTCCACACCACCAACCTCACACAAGGCGACCCGATGGTAGCAGGTGTCTCTGCCAACGGATGGACGCAGAGAATCATGGAGGGAGAGTCAATCGGTACATTCTATACTTACCAGTATGCAGGTACTATCAATGGCCGTTCTGAGTACTATGTGCTTGATGATAACGGTAACCGTACAGGCGAGACCACCAATAATCCAGGCTTGAAGGATCGTGCTATCACAGGTTGTGCACAGCCTGATCTCAACGCAGGTTGGAACAACAGTCTTACCTACAAGAACTGGAACCTGAATGCCTTCATCACCGGTGTGTTCGGTAATGATGTCTATAATGGTCCACGTGCCCATTATACCAGTGCACAGATGTTCTCTGACGGTAAGAACGTGCTGAAGGAATTCCTTGATTTCCCGGCTGGCGATGCTTCCGGTTCACTCCCCTCAGACCGTTGGATTGAGAAGGGAACATACGTCCGTCTGCAGTCACTCACTCTGAGCTACACATTCAAAGACTGTTTCGACGACTGGATCCAGGATCTTACACTCTATGGCACAGCCAACAACCTGGTTACCATCACCAGCTATAAGGGTCTCGACCCGGAGGTTAACCTTGGTGGTATTGACCCAGGTATCGACTATCGTTGGAGCCGTTATCCGCACACCCGCACCTTCATGGTCGGCGTAAAGATCAACTTTGGAGGCAGCAAGGCAAAGAAGGCTGCTGCAGAGCCTGTTGTCAGAGAGGTTGTGAAGGAAGTTCCTGTTGTGAAGGAAGTCGTGAAGGAAGTTGTCAAGGAGGTTCCTGGCAAGAATACGGAGACTTATGTTCAGAGCACATTCGTCGTCACCTTCCCGGTGAATTCGTCTGAGATTGAGAATACGTCCGAGCTTGACGGTATCAAGAGCGGTGCAAACGTAGAGATTGTGGCTTACGCTTCACCAGAGGGTACAACAGATGCCAACCAGAAGCTCTCTCAGGAGCGTGCTGATTCTGTTGCCAAGTATCTTCAGAACAAGGGCGTGAATGTGCTTCGCACTTTTGCCAAGGGTGCTGACACCAATCATGCTAACCGTATTGCTATCGTTACCGTAAAGTAATTATCAATTAATAAGATTTCAAGCATATGAAACTAAATAAATTCATTCTTACAGCTGGCTTGTTTGCTGTAGCACTTACCGGATGTACTGACTTGGATGTCACTCCGA
>JAEETD010000135.1 GCA_016290175.1 Prevotella sp.
CTTAGGGGGAGAAACAGATACTCAAATCGCAGAGATAACGATGAGTTATGAAGAAGCAGCGGATCATTGAGCTGGCGGTGAAGGTCGTAGTAGCCGCGCTCACAGCGTTTCTGACGGCACTGGGCACCACCAGTTGCATGGGGCTTGGACCGATATAGAAGACTAGCCTGAACACATCAAAATCGCACAATAGGGACTGTCCCTGTTGTGCGATTCTTGTTTCAGAGAAAAGCGTCTTAGCGTCTTAGCGTCTTACATGCCTGCGGCGGCGATCCACTCATAGATGCAGGAGCAGATGCCGAAGAGGGCTACGCCGGCGGTGCAGATAGCCATAGCGACCTTGGTGTTCAGATCGCTCTTGAAGGCGGGCAGCGGCGTGTCGGTCTTGGTGATGTACATGGCCTTCACGATCAGCAGATAGTAGTAGAGTGAGATGACCGTGTTGACCAATGCGACGAAGACGACGAAGTAGGCAGCGGCACTACCCTGCTCTGCGGCAGCCATGAAGACAAAGAACTTTGAGAACATGCCTGCGAACGGGGGAATACCTGCCAGCGAGAAGAGCGCCAGCGTCATGAGGAAAGACAGCTTGGGGTTGGTCTGATAGAAGCCGTTGTAGGCTGCCATGTCCGTGCGGCCGCCGTTGTTCTGCTCCACGACGTTAATGACGGTGAATACCGCCATATTGGCCACGATGTAGACCAGCACATAATAGGTCAGTGAGGCGATGCCCAGCTGCGAGTTGCCCACCACGGCAAGCATGATGTATCCGGCCTGCGAGATGGAGCTGAAGGCCATGAATCGCTTGAGCTCCGACTGACGGATGGCAAAGAGGTTGGCCACGGTGATCGACAGCACAATGACAATGTAGAGCAGATACTCCCAATAGTAGATCAGCGGCTGGAACACCTTCATGAGGATGATGCACAGCGTGATGGCTGCGGCACCCTTGGAGATGACACTCAGATAGCCGGTGACAGGCGTGGGAGCACCCTGGTAGGTGTCGGCCGTCCAGAAGTGGAAGGGCACCAGCGAGATCTTGAAGCCCAGTCCGCTGAAGAAGAACACCAGACCCATAACGGCCAGTGCGGGCGACTGGAAGGCCGTAGAGCCACAGGCCGTCTCAACGATCTGACCGTCCATCAGCGCAGCGAGCGCAGCAGCCACATCGCCGAAGTAGAGCGTGCCGGCGGCAGCATAGATGAACGAGATGCCATAGAGCATCACACCGCTGGAGAACGTGGCCACCAGGATATACTTCGCAGCACCCTCTGCCGAGTTCTGCCTCCACTTGTCGAAAGCCACCAGACAGGCCAGAGGCACTGAGGCGGTCTCAAGACCGAGGAAGAACAGCAGGAAGTTGGCGCTGGACATCATGATATACATACCCAGCAGGGTGGAGAGAATCAGCATATAGAACTCACCTGCCAGACGCTTGGTCTTTTCCACCCACGGCTTTGCCATGATGCAAACGATCAGGGTACCGAAGGCGAGGATAGACTTCATCACGCCGACGGCCGGAGTCTGCACATAGAGTCCGCCAAAGAGATCTTTTGTCTCAGGGAAGAGCATGGCCACTGTGAGATAAATCAGGAAAGCAATGGCTGGAGCACTCACCTTGACCACCTTCTTCGGATCGTCGTTCTTGACGAAGAAATCCACAAAGAATGTTGCAATAAGTGCTATTATCAGCTCAGCCTCAGGCAGCATTTGTAAGAATTGTCCGTAATTCATTTTGTAAAATTTAAAAATTATATAATTATAAAATTAAGAAATTATTCGGCAGAGGCCTTCTTCGACTTAATGATCTTCACCAAAGTGCCAATTATCTGCTTAACATCATCTGACATAGACTTAAACTCCACATCATCAATAATATCAGAGGCATTTAACAGTTCTAACCAATATTCAGTCTCATCGGCCTCTTTTAACGCAATACTCAGTTTGTTGACAAAGTCTGCAGAACTCTGTGCGTGGATACTTTCACGGACATTTGCTCCGATACTTGTTCCACTGCGCAGTATCTGCTTTGATAATACATAGACCTTCTTATTCTCTGTGAGATGCTTATAAAACTTCACGATACGAAGCGCAAAGCTAAAGCTCAAGTCTTGGATGATATTATCACTATTCTCAACAACCATCGCGCAGCCTTTTAATTTTTTAATCTTTTAATTTTTTAATTACATCACATGACTCCTATTGATTGCAGAATCGTGCCGGCGGCGGGTGAGATCATGTCGCTGAAGAGGAACGGAGCACAGCCGAGGCCTGCCACACAGAAGATGAGGCAGATGACGGCGACGCGCTCGTCCCAGGTGGCGTCGGTCAGTTCCAGGTAGTGCTTGTTCTCCACCTCGCCATAGAGAATCTTGCCGACGACACGAAGGATGTAGACTGCGGTGACGACGATGGACGTACAGGCGATGATGGTAGCCACCATGCGGAACGACGTGTTCGGGTCGCCGGCAACGGGGTCGGCACCGAAGGCTCCCACGAAGATGGTCATCTCGGCGATGAAGCCCGAGAAGCCCGGCAGGCCGAGGTTGGCCAGACCGGCGATGACATAGCCTACGGCCAGGAAGGGCATGATTTTCATCAGACCGGCCAGCTCGCGGATGTCACGGGTGTGGGTGCGGCCGTAGATCATGCCGATGAGGGCGAAGAAGAGGGCTGTCATCAGACCGTGACTGAGCATCTGCAGGATGGCACCCGTAGCAGCCGTCTGATTCATCATCAGGATGGCGAAGAGCACCAGGCCGCAATGGGACACCGACGAGTAGGCGTTGATGTACTTCAGGTCGGTCTGCACGCAGGCAGAGAGGGCACCGTAGACCACCGAGATGGTGGTGAGGATGATGAAGATCCACGACAGCTCCTGGGCAGCATCGGGCAGCAGGTACATGGCCACGCGGAAGCAGCCGTAGCCTCCGAGCTTCATCAGCACACCAGCATGGAGCATCGACACGGCGGTAGGCGCGGAGGCATGACCGTCGGGCGACCATGTGTGGAACGGGAACAGGGCTCCCAGCACACCGAAGCCGATGAAGATGAAGGGGAAGAAGGCATTCTGTATGCCCAGGGGAATGGCATGCGAGGTGGCGGCTATCTCGTTGACGTTCATCGTGTAGGTGCCGCTGTAGAGACCGTTGAAGTAGTAGATGCCCAGGATGCCCAGAATGAGCAGGGCAGAGCCGCCCATCAGCATCAGCGTCAGCTTCATGGCCGAATACTCTTTATGACCGCTGCCCCATACGCCGATGAGCAGGTACATGGGAATGAGAGCCACCTCGTAGAACATGAACATGGTGAACATGTCGGTGCAGATGAAGAAGCCGAACACACCCGTTGACAGCAGCGTGAACCAGAGGAAGTACTCCTTGG
>JAEETD010000014.1 GCA_016290175.1 Prevotella sp.
TCAGGTAAGCCATGTTCTTCCATGCCAGTTCAGCCTGACCGTAGATACCGTAGAGACGGCGCTTCTGAGAATACTGCTCAACAGTAGGACGCTCAGATGAGTTGCTCAGGTCGAAGAAGGTCGGGATAGTCAGGTTCTCCACGTGTCCATAGAGATAGCTGCTACGACGCTCGTTGCCATTGAAACCAGCAATAGCATTGATATTGAAGTCGTTGACAGGCATATCGAAGGTTACGAAGAAGTCCTGGTTGATCTCACGCTGACGAGTGGTCTGCTGAGTCACACTACCTGTAGCACCTGCAATCGTAGAGGCATCGGCGTTATAGGTATCCTTGAAGAGGCTCTCCAAGTTGGGCTCACCCTGATTACGATGACGCGTCTGTGTGTCAAGACCGAAACGATAGGTGGCCTTGAAGTAGTTCAGGAAATCGTAGTCGAGCTGCAGCTTACCATAGAAGCGCTCACTCTCCTGCTTGTGCTCGAAGTTCTCAACTACCCAATAGGGGTTGGTGATGCCGTAAGGCGTATAGTAGTAACCCGGAGTATTGAACGGGTCGTTCAGATCCTGCAACTCTGCGATACTGATATCGCGCGGGGTCTGCATGATAGCGTTGTACATAGAGCTACCGCCCTGACCTGTGGTCACGAAGCTGTTCTTCTGATAGGCGTAGTTCATGTTGGCGCTGATGGTCACAGCCTTTACCTTCTGGCTGGCGTTGGCAGAGAAGGTGTACTTGGTGTAGCTGTCAGCATTTGAAGGAATGATACCATCATCGTGAATCTGCGACAGGCTGACATAGAAAGTGGTCAGGTCTGTAGCGTTGCTGAAAGATACGCTGTTGTTGTAACGGAAACCGGTATCGAAGTAGTCCTTCATGTTGTCCTTCATAGCGACATACGACTTCATCTTCTGTGAGTGGTCGTAGACGGCACCGTAACGGAGCATAGATCCGTCGAACTTCGGACCCCAAGAACCGTTCTCATCGTAAGTCTTGTCACCATACCAACCCATACCGAAGTCGTTCTGGAACTGTGGCAAGCGAAGCACGCTCTCCCACTGCAGACCGCCATTGTACTCAACACCGATACCGTTCTGCTTCTTACCGGTCTTGGTGGTGATCAGGATGACACCGTTAGCAGCACGGCTACCATAGAGGGCCGTAGCAGCAGCACCCTTCAGAATGGTCATGTTCTCAACGTCGTCGGGGTTGATGGCGTTGGCACCGTTACCGAAGTCATAACCATTGTTCAGGCCATCACCTGTATAGACTGCCGAGTTGGTCATGGGAACACCGTCGATGACATACAACGGCTGGTTGCTACCATTCAGTGAGCTGACACCACGGATGATAACCGAGTTAGAAGCACCCGGGTCACTTGATGTGGTAGAAATCTGCACACCGGCAACCTTACCTGCCAGACCAGACATCACATCGTTCGTACGAAGCCCTGCAATATCCTCACCTTCGAGTGAGGTAGCAGAATAACCCAGAGCCTTTGCAGAACGCTTGATACCCATAGCTGTTACAACCACCTCGTCGAGGGTAGCTGCATCGGCCTTCAGGAACACGCGCATACCGTTCTTGGCGGTCACTGTCTGGGCCTCATAACCCAGATAAGAGATCGTCAGGGTCGTCTTACCATCGGGCAATGTCAGCGTAAACTTACCGTTTACATCAGTCAACATACCAGTACTGGTTCCATCCACCTTGACAGCGGCACCGATGATCGGCTGGCCGTCTTCCTGAGAATACACAGTACCAGTAACCTTTGTCTGAGCCAGTACGCTTCCTACACAGAGGAAGAGACTGACAAAAAACATAGTTAGCCTTTTTTCCATAAATTCTCTCTCTTTTAGTTAATATTAAACTTATATTATATATAATAATGTACGCGCTAGTCTGGTCTTTCAGGCCAATTCTGCATATACTAGTTGGCAAAAGTAATGATAAAATTGTTAAACGACGAATAAAATTATAAAAAAATCACACTTCTATGCACGATTTTAACCTTTTTGGGCAAAAGTCTTGATATAAATCAATTTGCCTACACTGCTCCGACAGTGTAGGCAAATGATATCAGGTATTCTATAAGCGGGTGATTACTTCACCTGAATGACGAGATACTTGCTGGTTGACCAGAAGAGGTTCGGGTCGGTGATGCGGAGCACATACTGCTTGTTAGCATCGGGAGCCAGGGTATAAGAGCTGGACGGATGAGAGGTGAGCATCTTGGCATCCTTGCTGTAGAGCTTGATCTCCTTGTCGATGCGGATGTCGATCTTCGTGAAGTAGTCCTTGTTGAAGTCCTTCTCCAGGATCCTGGTCTTGCTGAACACACCGTCCTTGGTCAGGATGTTCTGCTTTTTGAGCTCATCCTTCGTACCGAAGACGAACCAGGCTGTATGCAACTCCTTGTCCTGCTGGCTGATGGTCTGCGACTTCTGTGTGGACTCCTCGGTGAGCTGGTTCACATCGGAATTCAGGTTAGCCACTGTCTCGTCGAGCTCGGCGATGTGGATATCCTTCTTGTCAAGTTCCTCGCGCAGTGCCTGCAGCTGGGCCTCTTTCTGCTCGAGCTGCTGCTGCATGTTGTCGATGAGCTTCTTGAGTTCCTCGCTCTTGAAGGAACTGTCGCGCAACTGCTGCTTCAGTTTGTTGATGAGTTCCTTGTTCTGACGCATGGTCTGCTGGATGAACTGCATGTTCTCCTTGATACGCTTGGCAGAATTGGTGCCCTCACCCTGCTGGGCGAGTGTGACACGGCTCTGAGCCTCGGTAATCTCGCGGAAACCTTCCTCAATGTCACCGAAGGTAGCGATCATGTCATTGATCTCAGTGTCCTTCTGGGCAATGATGGTGTTCAGTGAATCACGTAATTGAGTCATCATAAGATCCTGCTTCGGAGCATCGTTCTTACAACTAATGATGGCCAGTGCACATACGGCCAGAATTGATAATTTCTTCATAATGCTTTTATTTAATTAGACAATATTTCGTTTTACTATTCACTTTTCACTATTCTTTTAGTCGCTTCGCTTTGTAAAAGCGCTTACGCGATTACACTATTCACTTTTTCGTCCTGCCAGGACGATGACAATCTCCCCCTTCGGCTCTTTCTCCTTGAAATGGGCAATCACCTCGTCGAGCGAGCCACGCACGCTTTCCTCATGTATCTTCGATATCTCGCGACAGACACTCACCTGACGGTCGCCGCCATAGACCTCGGCAAACTGCTGCAGGGTCTTCACCAAACGGAAGGGTGATTCGTAGAAGATCATCGTGCGCTCCTCGTCTTTTAATGACAGGAGTCTGGTCTGACGACCTTTCTTCTGAGGCAGGAACCCCTCGAAGGCAAAGCGGTCGCAAGGCAAGCCACTTGATACCAAGGCAGGCACGAAGGCCGTAGCGCCTGGCAGGCACTGCACCTCGACGCCAGCCCTGACAGCCTCGCGGACGAGGAAGAAGCCGGGATCGCTGATACCGGGAGTGCCCGCATCGCTGATGAGTGCCACGTTCTCTCCCGCCAGCAGACGGTTGACAATACCGGCGCTAGTGCCATGCTCATTGAACTTATGATGGGACATCAGGGCATTCTTGATTTCATAATGCTTCAATAAGATACCCGACGTACGAGTATCTTCTGCCAACACCAAATCCACCTCTTTCAAGATACGGACGGCACGGAAAGTCATATCTTCCATATTCCCAACAGGCGTGGGAACAATATACAATATGCCCATAATCGGTGGCAAATTTAGTCCAAATTATCATAACACACAAAAAAAACGCTAAAATCTTTGCAATTTTTAAAACGTATTTGTACTTTTGCATCAAAATTAAGAAGAAAATGGCAGAAATTATCTCTGGCGAGTCTCATCGCCCTGGAAGAATAGAAGTGGTATGCGGATCAATGTTCTCGGGAAAGACGGAAGAGCTGATCCGGAGACTAAGACGTGCACAGTTCGCCAAACAGCGGGTGGAAATCTTCAAACCCGCCATCGATGTCAGATACTCTGAAGAGGATGTCGTCAGTCATGACCAGAAACATATCCAATCCACGCCTATCGAGTCGTCGGCGAGTATCCTGCTACTGACGTCGAACATCGATGTGGTAGGCATCGACGAGGCTCAGTTCTTCGACGACGGACTGGTAGAGGTATGCAACGAGCTGGCTTATCGTGGGGTGCGTGTCATCATTGCGGGGCTCGACATGGATTTCAAGGGCATTCCCTTCGGTCCGATGCCGGCCCTCTGCGCCATTGCCGACGATGTAACGAAGGTACACGCCATCTGTGTGAAGTGCGGAAACCTGGCTTACGTCAGCCATCGTACCGTGCAGAATGACAAGCGCGTACTGCTCGGAGAAACGCAGGAATACGAGCCTTTATGCCGCGAGTGCTACCAAAAAGCGCTCCAAGAGGAGAAAGTAAAAGGATAAAAGGGTAAAAAAGTAAAAAACATCCGAATAAATTTGGCTGTTTCACTGAAAAGTTGTACCTTTGCACCCGCTTTCGAAAGATTGCACCTAAGGTAGATCCGTTAGCTCAGTCGGTAGAGCACAACACTTTTAATGTTGGGGTCTTGGGTTCGAGCCCCAAACGGATCACTCCTTCACAACAAAAAAGGACACCGTCGGTGTCCTTTTTTGTGTTCAGCAATGAGGTCTATTCCCCAATGTACTTACGGATGGTCCTGATACACAAGTCACTGCTGACAGGCTTTGACAGGAAATCGCTGCATCCTGCCTCTATAGCCAACTGGCGGTCGCTATCGAATGCATTAGCCGTCAGGGCCACAATAGGAAGATCAGGGAGTTTCTCCTTAATAGCCTTCGTCGCTTCCAAACCATCCATGATAGGCATCTTGATATCCATCAGCACCATATCATAGATACCACTATCCACCATGTCGACAGCCTCCTTGCCATTCTTGGCACGATCAAACGCATAGTACTTTTTCAAGATGTACGTCATCAGGATAAAGTTGCTGTCATTGTCTTCAGCTACTAAAATCTTCTTCATATCACTCTCTTTTTTACTTATGGACAGTTTTTTGATTCATTTTTATCTTAATAATTCACAAAATTACAACTTTAATTTGAAAATGCAAGTATTTCATCATTTTTTTAACTAATTTTGCATCAGAAAAGTAAAAACTAATCACTTATAATACAAAAAAAGCAATGAAATCAAGATTTTCAGCCAGTTTTATGGCTTTCGTTTTTGCCCTCACTTTGTCGGCTCAGACCCATGTGATGGAAGTGAACACAAAGAAGGTGGGCGCCCCTGTACAGCCGACCATGTATGGCATCTTCTTTGAAGACATCAACTACGCTGCCGACGGCGGTCTGTATGCAGAGATGGTAAAGAACCGTTCGTTTGAATTCCCACAGAGTCTGATGGGTTGGCGCGCCTACGGCAAGTTTGAGGTACGCAACGACGGTCCCTTTGAGCGCAATCCCCACTATGTACGCCTCGCCTACTCCGGTCATAACGATAAGTTCACGGGGTTGGAGAATGAAGGTTTCTTCGGCATCGCCGTGAAAAAAGACGCCACCTATCGTTTCTCTGTCTGGGCCCGTTGTCCAGAGGGAGGCAAAAGTACCCTCGAGGTGAGTCTTACAGACAATGACACGATGGATGAAGACCAGCGCTTTGCGACAGCAAAAGTGAACATCAGCGGTAAGGACTGGAAGAAATACACCGCTGAACTGAAAGCCCCGCGTACAGAGGCGAAAGGTGCACTGCGCATCTTCCTGGCAGGCGATAAGGCGACGACAGATGTGGAGCATATCTCATTGTTCCCCACCGACACGTGGAAAGGTCGCGAGAACGGTATGCGCAAGGATCTGGCACAGGCATTGTTTGATATGCACCCCGGTGTGTTCCGCTTCCCCGGCGGCTGTATCGTAGAGGGAACAGATCTGGATACCCGCTATCAGTGGAAGAACAGCGTGGGACCCGTGGAGAACCGTCCGCTGAACGAGAACCGCTGGCACTATACCTTCGGACACCGTTTCTTCCCCGACTACTATCAGAGCTACGGACTCGGTTTCTTCGAGTTCTTCCAACTGTGTGAGGATTTCGGCTGTGAGGCACTGCCCGTGATCAGCTGTGGACTGAGCTGTCAGTTCCAGAACCCCGATCCCACGAAACCCGGTGTACATGTGGCAGTCGACGATCTCGACAGCTATATTCAGGATGCCCTCGACCTGGTGGAGTTTGCCAATGGTCCTGTGGATTCGAAATGGGGTAAGGTACGTGCCGACATGGGGCATCCTGAGCCCTTCAACCTGAAGTTCCTCGCTGTGGGTAATGAGCAGTGGGACTATGATGAGCAGCACGGTGGCTATGGTCCTGTCTTCACGGAACGTCTGAAGAAGTTCAACGCCGCTCTCCGCGCAAAATATCCCGAACTGAAGCTCATCGGCACCACAGGTCCTAACTCTGAGGGCTGGGACTTTGACCTGCTGCAGCCCCGTATGAAGGAGCTGAAGGTAGACCTTTACGATGAGCATTACTACCGCAACGAACAGTGGTTCCTCTCGCATGGACTGCGTTACGACAGCTACGACCGTAAGGGTCCGAAGGTGTTTGCAGGCGAGTATGCCTGTCACGGCAGCAACAAGCATAAGTGGAATCACTACTATACCTCTTTATTAGAGGCTGCCCACATGACAGGTATCGAGCGCAATGCCGACATCGTCCACATGGCAACCTATGCCCCACTCTTCGCCCACGTCGAGGGATGGCAATGGCGTCCGGATGCCATCTGGTTCGACAATCTCCGCATGTTCAAGTCGGTGAGCTACTATGTTCAGCAGATGTATGCCATGAATAAGGGAACTAATGTGCTGTCGCTGACGATGGACAAGAAACCCGTGGCTGGTCAGGAAGGGCAGGACGGACTTTTCGCATCCTCTGTTTTCGACCAGCAGACAGGTGAGGTGATCATCAAAGTGGTGAATACCTCAAAGACACCGCAGCCCATCAGCATCCAGCTGAACGGCATGAAGGGCGAGCGCACAGCACAGACCATTACCCTCTCGCACAACGGCATGGACGACGAAAACACGCTCGACAATCCCGAGAAGATCACACCGAAGAACGGCACGCTGAAACTCGATGCCGGCAAGAAGGCATCGCTGTTGCTCGATGATGTTCCCGCTTTGACATTCAGGATCTATAAAGTCACGAAATAACGGTCACAAATAGTATCGTATTGCGAATAAATCCCCGAATTGCTTGGCAGTTCGGGGATTTTTGCTTAATTTTGCACCGAAATATGAGTATACTGAACTTAGATAAAGACCGCAGACGATTTTCCTTTGAGGTGCTGCCCCCACTAAAAGGGACGGGCACCGGTAAACTATTTGCCGACATCGACAAGTTGAAAGAGTTTGATCCTGCCTATATCAACATTACAACCCACCACTCAGAGTTTGTGTACAAGGAGCTGGAGAATGGTCAGTTTGAACGGCAGAGGATTCGTCGTCGTCCTGGTACGATAGCCATCGCCGCTGCCATCCAACAACGTTACCACATCCCCGTACAGCCACACGTGATCTGCAGTGGTGCCACTATCGAGGACATCGAATACGAACTGCTCGACCTGCAGTTCCTGGGTATCAGCGACCTGCTCCTGCTCCGTGGCGACAAGGCCAAGGAGGACAGTCGGTTTGTACCTACACCCGGAGGTCATGCCCATACCACCGAACTGATTCAACAAGTGAAGCGTTTCAACGAGGGATTCTTTGCCGATGGCACCCCTATCAAGAACCCCGGCAAGCCTTTCGATTATGGTGTGGCATGCTATCCGGAGAAGCATGAAGAATCTCCGAACCTGGAACGCGACATGGAATATCTGAAGCAGAAGCAGGATCTCGGAGCGCAGTACGCGGTAACACAATTGTTCTTTGACAACGCGAGATATTACGACTTTGTGGAGAAGGCGCGGGCTATGGGCATTACCATTCCCATCATCCCTGGCATCAAGCCGCTGGCCAAGCTGTCGCAGCTGACTGTCGTTCCCAAGACTTTCCACTGTGACATCCCTGAGCCTCTGGCCAAGGAGATCGTGAAGTGCAAGACCGACGACGATGCCAGACAGTTGGGCATAGAATGGACGACGGAACAATGCCGTGACCTCTATGCACATGGCGTCGACAATATTCATTTCTACACTGTATCGGCAGTGGATAGCGTGGCGGAAGTGGCAAAGCGACTATTATGAATTATGCATTATAAATCATGCATTGGAATGAGGTGATAGGACAGAAAGAGGCGCAGGAGCGCTTGATGCAGATGGTCAGAGAGGATCGTCTGCCACATGCCCTGATGCTCTGCGGTCCTATGGGAGCAGGGAAGATGGCCCTGGCAATGGCCTTCGGCTGTTCGCTATTGGATGATGGCAGAGCCTCGTCGAAGGCAATGCTTGATAAAATGGAGCACCCCGACCTCCACTTCACCTATCCCACCATCAAACTGCCCTCGATGAGTACGGATCACAAGCCCGTGAGCGATGACTTTGCCAAAGAATGGCATGAACTCATCATGGATGGTCCTTATTTCACAATGGACCAGTGGATGCAGGCAATGGGAGGTGAAAACCAGCAAGCCATCATCACCGCAGGTGAAAGCGACGATCTGGTGCGCAAGCTGTCGCTGAAATCCAGTCAGGGAGGCTATAAAGTCTGCATCATCTGGCTACCCGAACGCATGAATATCGAATGTGCCAATAAACTGCTGAAGCTCATCGAGGAGCCTCCACAGCAAACAGTATTTATCATGGTCTGCGAAGAACCCGACAAACTGTTGGAGACCATCCGCAGCCGTGTACAGCGCATCGACATCAAGAAGATCGACAATGAGAGTATCACTCTGGCTCTTGTCGAGAGACGGGGGATTAACGAAGAGGATGCACACCGCATCAGTCGTCTAGCTAACGGGAACTGGATAAGTGCACTCGAAGAGTTGCAGGTAGGTTCCGAGAACGAACTATTCCTGGACATGTACATCTCGCTGATGCGATTAGCCTATCAGCGGAAGATCAAGGACTTACGCAAATGGAGTGAGACGATGGCTGGCTATGGACGTGAGAAGCAAAAGCGGTGGCTGACCTATTTCCTGAAGATGAGCCGTGAGAACTTCATGTACAATTTCCATCAGGAAGAACTCACCTATATGACACAGAAGGAAGAGGCTTTCGCCAAGAACTTCGCCCGCTTCATCAACGAGAACAATATCCTGGCCATATCAGAACTGGCCAATCGTGATATCCGCGACATCGGACAGAACGCCAATGCCAAGATTGTATTCTTCGATCTGGCCCTGCAGATGATCGTGCTGCTTTTGCAGAAAAACTAGAGATACTAGAAATACTAGATAAAAGATATATGGAAGAAAAGACAAAAGAATTACCAATCCGCGTGGGATGTGACAGAGGACTCTGCCATCAGGCTGTTGGTCGTCAGGACCGACAACTGAACACATACGACTGGTTGGCTGATGTTCCTGGCAATGCAGAGGATACCGACCTCGTGGAGGTACAGTTCAAGCATACCCGCAAAGGCTACTATCACAACGTCAACAATCTCCCTTTGAAGAAAGGCGATATTGTGGCAGTAGAGGCCAGCCCCGGTCATGACATCGGTGTGGTGACCCTGACAGGCCGTCTGGTGAAACTCCAGATCAAGAAGGCCAACCTGAAATCCGCTGATGACATCAAGCGCGTCTACCGCATTGCCCGTGAGATAGACATGCAGAAGTTCCGTGAAGCCAAAGCCCGTGAACATTCTACTATGATTGAGAGTCGCGTCATCGCCAAGGGATTGGGACTCGACATGAAAATCGGTGATGTGGAGTATCAGGGCGATGGAAACAAGGCTATCTTCTACTATATTGCCGATGAGCGTGTGGACTTCCGTCAGCTCATCAAGGATCTGGCTGCCGCCTTCCATGTACGCATTGAGATGAAACAGATTGGTGCCCGTCAGGAAGCCGGACGCATCGGTGGCACAGGTCCTTGTGGTCGCGAACTCTGCTGTGCCACCTGGATGAAGAACTTTGTTTCTGTCTCAACCAATGCTGCCCGTTTCCAGGACATCTCGCTAAATCCGCAGAAACTCGCAGGTATGTGTGCCAAACTGAAATGTTGTCTGAACTACGAGGTGGATGACTATATGGAAGCCAGTCGCAAACTGCCTGGCAAAGATGTCGTTTTGCAGACCATGGACGCTGATTACTATCTCTTCAAGAGCGATATCCTCGCAGAGATTGTCACTTACTCGACGGACAAGAATATCGCAGCCAACCTCGAGACCATCTCTGCCGCACGCGCCAAAGAGATTATCGAGATGAACAGAAAGGGAGAAAAACCTGCCTCCTTGCAAGAAGACGGGCACGCTAAACCTGCCAAGCAACACGTTGACCTGGCTGGAGGCGATATCAGCCGCTTCGACAAAGCCAAGAAAAAGAAGAAAAAGAAGAAATCGGGTGGCAATTCCTCTCCAAAAGCAGATAACAAGAAAGGTAATGTTTAGGAATTGCAGACAGGCCATCATCGGACTAACGCTTACGGTTGCATGTGGAATCACCTCATGCGACCATCTGCCTGTCTATAGTCATTACGAACCTACGCCAACAACGGGATGGGAGAAGAATGACACTGTCTGTTTCGGCATCCCACCCGTCAAAGAGGCCGGCTATTACAAAGAAGAACTTGGCCTGCGAATCAATGAAGACTATCCATTCCTGGGTCTGTGTCTGATTATCCAGCAGACCGTCCTGCCTTCAGGCTATTGCCATTACGACACCCTGAACTGTAAGCTGATAGACAAGAAAGGAAGCATCAGAGGCACGGGCATCAACCACTACCAGTATACTTTCCACGTCAATACCATCCGTCTGGCTGAAGGCGACTCCCTTCGTATCCTCGTCAAGCATAACATGAAACGGGAAATCATGCCTGGCGTGACAGACATTGGCATCAGGATCGACAAAAACTGATAATCAGCTACGCGTGAGATGCCTACTGGCATCAATGCGCAAGAAGATAAACAGCAGGATGGTAAAGCCCCACAATGAAGAGCCACCATAGCTGAAGAACGGCAAGGGAATACCGATCACGGGGGTCAGTCCCAACACCATACCTACATTGATAAACACATGGAATAAGAAGATACTCAGCACAGAATAGCCATACACCCTTCCAAAACGATAGGGTTGTCGTTCTGAAAGGTATATCAGACGTAAAATCAATGCCAGGAATAGTATCAATACACTTGCAGAGCCCACAAAGCCCTCCTCTTCACCAACCGTACAGAAGATAAAATCAGTATCCTGTTCGGGCACATACTTCAACTTGGTCTGCGTACCATGAAGGAAGCCTTTTCCCTCAATACCGCCTGAGCCAATGGCAATCTGACTCTGATGCACGTTATAGCCCGCACCCTTCAAGTCTTCTTCCAGACCCAACAACACATTGATACGCACCCGTTGGTGACGCTCCAGCAGATTATTCAGCACATAGTCGGCACCATTAAAGAAGACAACCGAACCGACTGCGAAAAGGGCTACCCACAAATAATTGCGGACACGGGATGCCACGCCCTGCCACAACAGATAACCTATCATCAGTGCCGTCGTTACTAACTGCACATAGACAATATCGAAGGGAATGACATAAAGTGAAAACAACAGGAACACTATTGTGATACCGATACATGCCAAGATGACCCGCACACCATCGCGTTTGTTCCCACAATAGAAATAGACCATCATGCCTGAAAACAACTGTATGAGCAGTAACACCACGAACTTTCCCACCGATGTAGGCGTATACAGCAGCATGGTATCGGCAAAGCGAATGCCAATCACGAAATAGATGACCATCGCCACACCCGTAAAGAGCAGGCTGCCCGACATGCCTTCCCGATAAAGCATCAGGAAGAAAGCCAGATAGACCAATGCTGAACCCGTCTCACGCTGAAGCACAATACAAAGCATCGGCACGAAGATAAAAGCCAATGAAATAGCGAAGTCTTTCCACCGTCGGATATCATAGCCATAGGTACTCATCAGTTTCGCCAATGCCAACGCCGTAGCGAACTTCGCGAACTCCGCTGGTTGTACACGCAAAGGTCCCAGCACCAGCCACGATCGCGAACCTTTGATGGTATGGGGATTGAAGATGGTCGCTATCAGCAACAGCACCAATACAGCAAAGATCACATAGGCGAAGGTGTCATAGACACGGTTATCCATCAACAGGATAACCAGTCCCAATACGATGGAAGTACCAATCCAGACAATCTGCATACCCGAACGACTGTCAAGACTGAAGATATCCGTTTCGCCATAGGTATAGCTGGCACCACAAACGCTGACCCAGCCAAAAGTAAGCAATCCTAGATAAATAAGGATTGTCCACCAGTCAATGGAACGCAACACACTAGGTTGCTTATCTGTCTGCTGAGCCATATGCAATTCGTTTGTTCTGGAACTCCGTCGCCTTCTTCTCCGAAGCTTCAGAGAGTTTCCCGTTGATAAACTTCTCCATGATCAGGCCGCCGATAGGCACACCATAGGTGGCACCCCATCCACCGTTCTCCACATACACCGCCACGGCAATCTTGGGATTATCCATCGGGGCAAACCCCATGAACACAGAGTGGTCGTGACCTCGGTTCTGAGCCGTACCGGTCTTGCCACAGGGAACAAAATCGTAACGGGCCAAAGCCTTACAGGTACCACCCAAGGCCGAAGAACGCATGCCCTGCACCACATAGTCGTAGGACTGACGGTTGGCCTTCGTGAAATGACGACGGGTGAAGGCTGTGTCGAGAGGTTCTCCTTGTACCTTCCTTACCACATGAGGCACATAATAGTAACCTCTGTTGGCTATCGTCGCACCGAGATTGGCTATCTGAAGCGGTGTCAGCAATACCTCACCCTGTCCTATAGAGATGGAGATGACAGTAAGACCGTTCCAAGAGCCTTTATATGCCTTATCGTAGAATTGGGCATTAGGAATCAGGCCACGCTTCTCTCCCGGAAGGTCGATACCCAACTTATAGCCGAATCCCATGCTGACCATATAGTCGCGCCAGGTGTTCATCGCATTCTGTACCGTACCGTATTTGGAGATATTGGTATTGATCATGTGGTAAAGTCCCCAACAGAAGAAACCGTTGCACGATGTACTGAGTGCAGGTACGATGGCCAATGGGGAGGCGTGGCCGTGACAGCCTACATGCAATCCTTTGAAATTGAAGCCATGTCCGCAAGGAAAGGGAGTGGAGGGAGTGATGATGCCCTCGGAAAGGAAGGTGAGGCCCTGTGATGTCTTAAAGGTGGAACCAGGGGGATAGAGGCCCATGATACTACGGTTCAACAAGGGTTTCCACTGGTCCTGACTCAGGATGCGGTGGTTCTTACTGCGCTCACGGCCCACCATCATCCGGGGATCGTAAGAAGGTGAAGAGACCATGCATAACACCTCACCCGTAGAGGGTTCTATAGCCACGATACTACCGATCTTCCCCTCCAGCAACCGTTCACCCAGAGCCTGCAATTCATAATCAATACTCAGCGTAAGGTTCTTTCCAGGTACGGGTTTACGGTCCAAGGCTCCATTCTGGTAACGGCCCTGAATTCGTCCATGGGCATCACGCAACAAGATCTGAATACCTTTCTCACCACGCAACTGTTTCTCGTAGGAACGCTCTACGCCCAGTTTTCCGATATAGTCTCCGGGCTGGTAATAGTCGTCTTCCTCGATATCGGCAGGCGACACCTCTGCCACATCTCCCAAGATATGTGCCGCCAGATTATACTGATACTGACGGATACTGCGACGTTGCACATAGAAACCGGGGAAACGGAACATCTTCTCCTGGAAAATGCTGAAGTCCTTGTCGCTCAACTGCGGCAGGAACAATTGCTGTGTAAAAGGGGAATAGCCCGGATTTTTCGACTTGTCCTTGATGGTAGCCATCCTGCGGTCAAACTCCTCCCTAGTGATATTAAGGGCATTACACAGATCCAGGGTATCCAGATGGTCCTTTGCCTCGTTCATCACCACCATGATATCGTAGGCAGGCTGGTTAAACACCAGCAATTTGCCGTTCCGGTCGGTGATATTACCACGCGAAGGGAAATCCACTTTCTTCAAGAAGGCATTGGAATCGGCACTCTTCTTGTAGTCGTCACTGGTAATCTGGAGTGTAAAGAGACGGGCGATATAGACGGCCACGATTAAGACGGCCACCGCACCAATGACATACTTCCTCTCGGCAAGATCGTTTTTGTTCTTATCCTTCACTTCGCACGAACACTTTCGATTGCCATCATCAGAACAAATGTCAGAAGCGAGCTGGCACCGGCACACACCAGCCAATACTGCCAATCATAGAAGTTGAATGCCTCTAAGGCAAAGAATACCAGGCAATAGACCACCAGCAGGATCACACTAAAGGTAATGAACTTACCGATGCCCAAAGTTGAAATCGACACCTCCAGATTCTCAGCGGAATCACGTGGAACGAACAATTCCAACAGATAGGGTTGAATGACCGCAATCAGTGTCATGGAGCCTGAGGCCAGACCAGGGGTGTTGGAGAAGACGTCTATCGCCAATCCCAGAGCAAAACTCCATAGCAGGATCATCCACCTGGGCGTAGCACGCTGGAAGGTGATGGTAAAATAGACATACAACAAGGGGATAGCGACATCAAACAGATGTATATGGTTCAGAATCAATACCTGAGCCAAGCAAAGGACGACGAACCATCCCAGTCGTTTGAAAAACTCTACAGACATCTCTATTCTCTTACTTCTTACCTCTCACCTCTTATCTGTTCGTCAGTGCCATTGAGTCGCGCGCTGCTTCCAACAATTTCACCTGCTCACCAACGCGTTTGTCACTGATGACACAGACATCGCGCAGACAACTGAAGTCGGTACTCAGACGCAACTGCAGCTTATACGACAAGCCATCGGCGGAATTAAACACCTTTTCAATCTGTCCCACCAGCACACCAGAGGGAAATATGGAAGAATAGCCACTGGTCACAACCCACTCACCTTTCTTGAAACGGGCATGACGAGGCACATCCTCCAGGTAGGCAATAGCAGGATTGCCCCCACTCCATCGCAGATAACCGAAATAATTACTATTCCGGATAGAACAACTGATGCGCGACATCGTCGCATTCAAGGCAGGAATCACCACTGAGTAATGTTCGGACACGAGATAGACCACACCAACAACACCATTGCCACTGGCCACACCCATGTTCACCTCTACACCATCAGCAGCACCTTTGTCAATCGTCATCAGATTGTCGGGCTTGTGAATGGTATTCGACACCACCTTCGCCGGAATAAGCTTATACTGGCTGAGGAACTGCAGTTCCTGACGCTCTATCACCGTGGTATCATGTGTGGCCTCGGTATAGAGACGGCGCAACTGGTCTACCTGTCTCTCCAGATAGAAGTTACGAAGGGTGAGTTCTTCATTGGCACGCGTCATGCTGAAAAAAGAAGTAACATCGCTCTCCAGTTCATACATCTTACCTACCGCCACATTGGCAGAAGAAAGCCATACACTGCCTTGATAGCTGTTGTATTTAAACAGCAATACGGCACTGACCACTTCCAGAAAGACGAAAAGGAGCCAATGATGATACTTCCTCAGGAAATCCAGCAGATTACTCATCCCGTTCTGTATGCTGCCATCTCATGGCAACAATCTCTACCTCATCAGGAAGCTGAACCGGTCAATATTCTTCAGTGCGATACCAGCACCCTTGGCCACACTATGGAGGGGATCCTCAGGTACGTGGAACGGAATATTGATCTTATCCTGCAGACGACGGTCAAGTCCTCTGAGCAGGGCACCGCCTCCAGAGAGATAGATACCGTTCTTCACGATATCGGCATACAACTCAGGCGGTGTATTCTCGAGTGCTGACAGCACAGCATTCTCAATCTTGGATACGGTCTTGTCAAGACAGTGTGCAATCTCCTGATAGCAGACAGGCACTTCCATAGGCAGGGCGGTGATACGGTTTGGACCATGCACCACGAAATCCTCAGGTGCATCCTCACCCAGATCTGTCAGGGCAGAACCTACATGAATCTTGATGCGCTCGGCCATACGCTCACTGACCTTCACGTTATGCTGACGGCTCATATACTCCTGGATATCGGCAGTTAAGTCATCACCGGCCGTACGGATGGAGTTGTTGCTGACGATACCACCCAGTGAAATCACAGCAATCTCGGTAGAACCACCACCGATATCAACAATCATATTACCCTCCGGGGCCTCCACATCGATACCAATACCGATGGCAGCAGCCATAGGCTCGAATATCAGATAGACGTCACGACCATCGGCATGCTCCGCAGAGTCGCGGACAGCACGCAGCTCCACTTCCGTAGAGCCCGAAGGCACACCGATCACCATACGCAGGGAGGGTGAGAACAGACGACTACTGGTATGTACCATCTTTATCAGACCGCGCATCATCTGCTCACAGGCAGAGAAGTCGGCAATCACACCATCGCGAAGCGGACGGATGGTACGGATGTTATCGTGTGTCTTCTCATACATCATCTTGGCCTTGGCACCAACGGCAATCATCTTGTCTGTACGACGGTCGAGTGCCACGACGGAAGGCTCGTCTACCACAATCTTATCATCACTGATAATGATGGTATTGGCCGTTCCCAGGTCCATTGCAATTTCCTGAACGAAACTAAAAAATCCCATTTTACTTTTTACCTTTTAACTTTTTAATGTTTTTACTTTTTCTCAAACCACTGATTGATGGCAGTGTCATAGTGACTGCTGACACCAAAAGCGCGAGTAGCGAACATACGACGCTGGGCCTTGGTAGTCTCTGCACCCTGCTGGTTCAGAATGTCAAGCAATACACTGTACTCAGCCTTGCTCGGCACGATAACCACATCGTTGAAGTTCTTGGCACCGGCACGGATCAGTGAGATGCCGCCGATATCTATCTTCTCGATGATATCTTCCTCAGAAGCGCCACTGGCCACCGTCTGCTCAAAAGGATAAAGGTCAACAATCACCAGGTCGATCTCAGGAATCTCATATTGCTTCATCTGAGCCTGATCTCCTTCGTTGTCGCGACGTCCGAGGATTCCTCCGAACACTTTCGGATGGAGAGTCTTCACACGACCGCCAAGGATAGAGGGATAAGTGGTTACATCCTCTACTTTCTGACACTCATAGCCGAGTGACTCAATAAATTTCTGCGTACCGCCCGTCGACAGGAACTTCACGCCCTCTTCATTCAGTTTCTTGAGCAATTCGTCCAGTCCATCCTTGTGGAATACCGACACCAAGGCGGTCTTAATCTTCTTTGTTTCAGCCATATTTCCTTTTATAACGTTATAAATAATGCAATGAGGGTGCAAAGTTACAAAATCCCCCGATTAATCCCTCATTTTTCTCACGAAAAAAATGATTAATCCTTGTTAAATTAAGATAGGTCAAGCGTCAGTCAAGATGGAACACCTCCTGAACGGATACAGTCACCGGTGAGTTATCGGGATTGACCTCCATAATATCGGCCATCATGTCCCACCATTTCTGGGTGATGGGGTCTACATTTTCGGTGTCCTGGGAATTCCCTTCTCCCTCACACTCCTGATAGCCGAAAAGGATATTGGTATCTTTGTCCCAGAAGATGCTGTAGTTACTCACGCCACCATCCTTGATCATTTTCACGAGTTCAGGCCAGATGGCAGCATGACGCTTCTCGTATTCTTTTTCGCATCCCGGTTTGAGGTACATCTTAAAAGCAAATCGTTTCATGTTGTCTGTGTTTCTATTTCAACTTGGGTTTCAGTTCATCGGGCGAATCATTGGTAAACATGTCTACCTTGGGTGCATCCTTTGTAAAGAGGTCACTAACCACTTTAGGCTGGAGGGTCAGTAAGGGTTGGAAATCATCGCTCTCCATATAGGCGAGTATAGTCTGCCGCATCTGACGGGCCACCAAACGGTGCTCTAAATCAGAGTTGATATCCATCGTGGTCATCAACAGCTTGCCTTTCAGCACCTTAGCCTCCACCAGCATACCCAGTTTCCGGCTGACATGCCAGGTATCGATGGGCTGTATCGGCGGTTGATAGTCCTTGGGGAATTCCGACAGGTTCATCACTTGCGCACGATTCAGCAACTCCCACCAGTTCAGGTTGCTCCAGTCATCAGTGGGGAAATCATATTTGAAGAGCGGATGCTGCTTATCGATATAGGCACCTGTCGTATGTGGCGGACGCATCTTAAACCACGAAGTATTCCAGAATACAGGCAGGTAATGCTGCACGACATCTCTTCCAAAGCGTACCTTTCCAGCTGCTGTCAACAACACCTTACCGCCCTTTTTCAGCACGTCCATTGCCTTCGTATCCAACGAATCCGCAATATAAACCGAATTATCCTGATTACTCGGATTATTCTGAATGCCCGGATAGACCCAGAAATCCCAATGGTTCTTAAACACGTTGCTGAGACTGACCGTCAGCGTCAACTTTGTTGGTTTGGTTATCTTATCAAGCGGGAAAACAACCGTTCCGAGTTCCAGATTCTTACCTACCGGCAGCCTGCCGACAGTGAGGGCACCACCACCCACCACCTGCTGCTGCTCATCCGTAATATAATAGGAACTGCGTACAGAGTCGACATCCATTACAAAGGCGTTATACACCTCAACAGGCACCTTCAGCGTATCACCAGCCGCATAGACGAACTTAGGGAACTTCGCCAAAGGCACAATCCGATTACAGAACTCCTGCCATTCCTTCTCGTTGGTATAGCCCTTCTCCTGCCAATGCACATTCAACACGCCCTCCAGAGCCGTACCTTGTCCGCTATAGTCATTCAGAGCTAACAACTGGAAACCTGCATAGTCCTTCGTACGCAGGTTGCGCTCAATTTCATACTTATAACAAAGTGTCTGCAATTTTCCACTCGCCATCAGGAATTTCTCAGCCTGCTGTTCCATCCCATTATCACGTAGCAGGTCACGGAAGATCTCAAAATTCCTGGCCTTATAGGCACCTGTATACTGCGATATCTCCTTAAAATCGGGAAAAGCACACCACTGTCCCTGTTCGTGGGCAATGATGGGCGAGTTGTTTTCAGCCGTATCCTTATAGTTCCGAGGACGGACTATCTGGTCATAATAGTCATCATCCGAATGCGGTGCATGCCGGTCCCAGTCGAGTCCTCTAGCACCGCCCTTCACATGATACTCCGAGCCATCATCCCAAGCCCAGCCACCACCGACAGAAGCACCACAATACAACCGTGCAGGGTCGTATTTTTTCATCTCCTTCACCCAGTCATTACAGTAACTCACCCAATCGCCTGCCGGCTCGTTACCTGCTGCCATCATCACAAACGAGGGGTGATGGCCATAGGTGTCGACAATACGTTTCGACTCCTCCAACAGATACGCGTCAATCTTCTGTCCCTTACGCAGTTTCACGCCATGATTGGGCCACGTCGGACCCTCGGGCTGCAGATAGAAGCCTACCTTGTCGGCAGCGGCAAAGGCTGCCTCTGGGGGACAATAGCTGTGGAAACGCATATGGTTCAGACCATACGACTGACACTTCCGGAATATCTTCAACCACGATTCCTCATCCATGGGGGGATAGCCTGTCTCGGGGAAACAGCAGTTCTCTACCGTTCCGCGCATCCAGACTGGACGACCATTGATCATGATCTGCCGCCCATCAACACCGATACCACGCATACCAAACGTTGTCTCATAGTAATCATAGCCCACACTCATGCCAATACGGTAAAGTTGCGGGAAGAACTCATTCCAGATAGACACCTCCTCACCCAATGACACCATAAACGAAGATTTCGGTTGATATACACCGACAGCAACCTCTCTCACCACCGAATCGGGTTTGTTGTCAGACACGATTACGATATGTATGGGCGGATAATCCGGGTTATATCCATAAAAACGACGAGACAGGTCAGAACCGTCAAGTTCTACATCTACACGCACCTGTCCGGTCATAATATAGGGTGTCAGCCTGACCTTCTTGAAAAACAAGTCGCTAGGCGTGCTACGCAGTTCCATCCGGCCGGCAATGCCGTTCCAGTTACCTTGCGTCTGATCGGTCACAGAATGAGAGTCCTGACCCACACACACATTTTCGATCCCGTTATACACACAGATGGCAATGTTGTTGCGCTGTCCAGGCACCAGCCATCGGGTGACATCGCACTCATGGGGTGTGGAGAGCGACATCTGGTGCAGCACCTTCACACCGTTTATGAAGACCGTGGTCTCGATATGCGGACGCTCCAAGAAGAGCACCACCCTTCTGCGCTTCCACGACGAGGGTACATACACGCTTTTCTTATACCAGGCATACCCCACATAGTGCGTCTCGGGTGTCAGGAAGAAGGGGAACTTCACGTTACCCTCCACCCGATACTTCTCCATATAGGGATTGAAATAGTACGATGAGTCGTAGAGCGAGCCCGTCCACTGGGTCTTCACCGATACGGGGTCACCCTTGCCGTTGGTCAGCAGCGACCCAGGCAGTATCACATAGTCGTTGTAATGCAGGGAATCACCCAATGACAATTCCCAGTCACCCGCTATATTGATGGTCTCCTGAGCCCCCACGGAGCACCAACCCATCAACAGACCAAGCCAAAACGCTACCCTTCGTCTCATCCTTCAATACTATTCACTATTCACTAAAAGTGTACCAGAATTCTGAACACTTTTCCAGGATTCTCTGCCCACTGCTGCATAGCCTCAAGGGCCTGCTCAGGTGCCACATCACCACTGATCAGACGATCCACAGGACAGGTACCACGCTGCAGATAGTGAATCACTGCCCGGAAGTCTGATGGCTGGGCATTGCGCGAACCACGGATATCAAGTTCCTTCTGTACGAAATACTTCGTCTGGAACGATACCTCACTCTTCGCATAGCCGATGCAGACCACACGTCCGGTAAAGGCCACCTCATTGATGGCCATCTGATAGGTTGGCACACTGCCCACAGCCTCGATCACCACATCGGGTCCGAAGCCGCCGGTCAGTTCCTGCAGTCGGGCATGAGCATCCTCTGTCTTGGTATTCACCACATAGGTAGCACCCATTTCCTTGGCCAATGCCAGTTTCTCGTCATCGATATCAGCAGCGATGACAGTAGCACCACGCAGGGCAGCACGCACTACAGCACCCATGCCCACCATACCACAGCCAATCACCATCACCACATCAATATCCGTCACCTGGGCACGGTTCACAGCATGAAAGCCCACACTCATCGGCTCTATCAGCGCACAGGTGCGGGGATCAAGCCCACCTGCTGGAATCACCTTCTCCCAAGGCAGCACTAGCAGTTCACGCATGGCACCCCAACGCTGCACACCGAGGGTCTCGTTGTGCTCACAGGCATTCACGCGACCGTTACGGCACGAAGCGCACTTGCCGCAGTTGGTATAGGGATTCACAGTGACCACCATGCCCGGCTTCAGCATATCAGGCACATTCTTGCCCACGCTGACGATCTCAGCACCCACCTCATGACCGGGCACCACAGGCATCTTCACCATCGGGTTACCACCGCGGAAGGTGTTCAGGTCGCTACCGCAGAAACCCACATATCTCATCTTCAATAACACATCGCCGTCGCCCATCTGTGGCTCGGCCATCTCAATCACCTTCATCACCGAAGGCTCACTAATCTGAATTGCTTTCATATTTTTATTATGCATTATGCATTATTAATTATGCCTTTCTTGTATGACCGATAACCATAGCAGATGATGATCAGGAAACAGATCAACGGCAGTACGAACGACACGTTGACAGCCGGATGTCCCAAAATCACCTGCTGGTCGATGATCAGTCCCTGCAGCGGTGGCATCAGGGCTCCGCCCACAATGGCCATCACCAGGAAGGCTGCACCGAGGTGGGTATCCTTCGCATCGACATCCTCAAGGGCAATACCATAGATGCTGGGGAACATGATACTCATAAACAGACTGATAGCCACCAGCGAATACAGGCCGAGCATACCTTCGATACAAATGGCACCTAACGTGAAGAAACTGGCACAGATACCGAATACGGTCAGCAGTTTACGGGTATTCACCCACTTCATGCAATACGTTCCCACAAAACGTCCTGTCAGGTTCAGCGACATAGCGCAGATATTGAACATCTGGGCCTTGGCCTTGTTGATACCCAAATGGTCGGCATACTGGATGATGAAGGTCCACACCATGATCTGGGCAGCCACATAGCACATCTGGGCAAACACACCCTCACGGTAGATGGTGTTGTGCCAGAGATTACTGAGTGTCGTTCCCACGCTGTTGGTCTTTCCCGCAGCTTTCTCTTCCTCACTCTGTGTCTTCGGCATCTTGGTGAAGGCAATCACAGCCAGCACGATAAGCACCACCAGTCCGATAGCCACATAGGGATCTCGTATCACGGCCAGGTCATGCAGACGGATGTCGGCCTTCTCAGCCTCACTCAGGAAGGGGAAGATTATCTGTCCGGCCTCATCACGCTTATCGGAAATCAACTGTGGCAAGACGATGAACGAGGCAACGGCCATGCCACTCAGCGAGCCCACAGGGTTGAAGGCCTGCGCCATGTTCAGTCTGCGGGTAGAGGTCTCTTTGTCGCCCAACGAGAGGATAAACGGGTTGGCCGTTGTCTCCAGGAAGGCCAGACCGAAGGTCAGGATATACAGGGAGATGCAGAAAAAGGAGAACTGCTGGTAGTTGGCAGCGGGTATGAAGAGGAATGCGCCGATGGCATAGAGTGCCAGACCAAGCAGGATACCGCTCTTATAGGAATACCGCCTGATGAACAAAGCCGCCGGTATGGCCATCGTGGCGTAGCCGCCGTAGAAGGCAAACTGAATCAGCGACGCTTTGGCAGCCGACAATTCCATAACTGTCTGGAAGGCTGCCACCATCGGGTTGGTGATATCATTGGCAAACCCCCAGAGGGCAAATAGCGAGGTGACGAGAATAAACGTCAGAAGATACTTCTTCGGTATCAGTTTCTTTTTCTGCTCCATATACATTATTTATAGATTGGTCCGAAATTCTGGCAGGCACGATAGTCCGCACCTTCCTTGTCCATTCCGAATGCGTTCCAGCAGGATGGACGGAAGATGTCCTTATCGGCGATGTTATGCATACAGACGGGGATGCGCAGCATGGCGCAGAGGGTGATCAGGTCGGCACCCACATGTCCGTAACAGATGGCACCGTGGTTGGCACCCCAGTTGTTCATCACTGAATAGACATCCTTGAAGGCATCCTTCGTGGGGTCGAGTCTCGGGGCAAACCATGTGGTTGGCCAGGTGGGATCGGTACGCTTGTCAAGAATATCGTTCACATCCTCCGGCAGATCCACCGTCCAGCCCTCTGCCAGCTGCAGCACAGGCCCGAGTCCTGCCACAAGGTTCAGTCTGAGCATCGTCATCGGCATACCACCCTTTGTCAGGAAGTGACTCGAATAGCCGCCACCACGGAAGTAGTCTCTGTCGGCAGGCATCCAGCTCGTAGCCTTCAGACAGGCCTCCATATCTTCCTGCTTCATCTCCCAGAAGGGCTTGATGGTGGGCTGACCCTGAGCATCGCTCATGGCACCGGTCGCATCGAGGGTCGTAGCACCACTGTTGATCAGATGGATGAAACCACCGGCAGCTGCCCCCTCAGGCCGTTTGCCGGCCACACGCTCTACAGCCTCCGGACTCCAGTAGGTACGGATATCCGAGAACATTACACCGCGGTTGGTCAGCAGATGACCGAACAACATCGACATACCATTCAGGAAGTCGTTCTCCGTAGCCAGTGTATAGGCTTCACGCGGACCGTTCCAGTCGAACGAGGTACACATCAGCGACTCAGGGAAGTCGAAGTTGGGCTTATAGTCCGTCCACTGACGCTGTCCCTGTACACCTGCTGCGATGGCGTTATGACCGATGGCCTCCTCCTTATAGCCCATCTCCAGCAGACGGTCTGAACCCTGCATCAGGTCGCGGATAATCATCATCGTCTTCACGGTAAACTCCCAGTCCTCGTCCTTCTCCTGACGGTTCTTGCCCTTGCCCTTACCGTTGAAGGTGGTCATGGGCACACCCGGGAACAGTGGGCGGTCCTCGTTATAATCATGGCCCTCCTGAGGCTTGCAGTATGTCTCTACCCACTGCATTGCCTTGGCAAATTCCTCTTTGTCGTAGATGCCGAAGTCCACACGACGGAGAATCTCTACCAGCGATACATACTCAGTACGCATGCCGAGGTACTGCTGCAGGAAGTCGGCATTCACGATCGAGCCCGCAATACCCATACAGGTATTGCCCAGACTCAGATAGCTCTTACCGCGCATCGTGGCCACAGCCTGGGCAGCACGGGCAAAGCGCAGTATCTTCTCGGCCACATCCTCAGGGATAGTGTTGTCGTCCAGATCCTGCACATCATGGCCGTAGATGCCATAGGCAGGCAGACCCTTCTGGGCATGGGCGGCGAGCACGGCAGCCAGATACACGGCTCCCGGACGCTCCGTGCCGTTAAAGCCCCACACGGCCTTGGGATAGTACGGGTTCATATCCATCGTTTCCGAACCGTAGCACCAGCACGAGGTCACGGTGATGGTCGATCCCACACCCTCGCGCTCGAACTGCTCGGCACAGGCGGCACTCTCGCCCACCCTGCCGATGGTCGTATCCGAAATGACACACTCCACCATCGAGCCGTCACCGTTCTTCAGGTTCTGCTCGATCAGTTTCTTCACAGCCTTGGCCAGATTCATCGTCTTCTCTTCCAGGCCTTCGCGGATACCGCCCTGACGACCGTCGATCGTCGGCCGGATACCGATTTTAGGATAGTTTGTTTTCATTGTTTGATTTGTTTTGTATAGATGTTATTATTCTGACATGTTCTTGATATAGGGCAGCTCAGGGAGTGCGGTGAAGCCGTAGAAACGGCACGCATTCTCACCGAGTATGAGGTGCTTGTCAGCGTCGGACAGTTCCGTCGACTTGAGGATGAAGTCATACGACATGCGATAGGTGATGGCAGTGATGGTGCGGGGATAGTCGCTGCCCCACATCAGTTTGTCATAGCCCGCGATGTCGCCCACCTCACGTATGGCACGGACGGCCGAGGGGAAGGGATAGAACTCCGAATTGTAAAGCCAGGTGATGCCTCCCATCTCAATCATTACCTGTGGGTTCTGTGCCAACGCTATCTGCCGGCGCCAGCTGGGGTTCTCCCAACAGGGTGTCTGCGGCGGATTGGCCATGCCCATGTGACCGATGGCGATACGGAGCCCGGGACACTCGCTGATCACCTCACTGAGCTCGCCGACCTGACGGTCACCGTCTTCGAGGGTGATGCTCAGCACCACATCCTTCTGCTCCATCAGACGGAACATCTGCATCATCCCGTCATCAGTCAGGGGTTTGCCCAGCAACCGATGGCCGGGGATGGCAATCCCTCTGAAACCGCGCTGCAGGATCAGGTCCTCAGCCTGGGCATAGAAGCCGGGCTGACGGTAGTCAGGCATGCCACAGCAGAGGAAACGGTCGGGATATTGTTTCTGCACCTGCTCGAGATAGTCGTTCTGCAGGCCGTCGATAAACTCCTGCACCACCACGGCAGCCCCCACCTGAGCGTAGTCCATGTTCGAGAGGAACACTTCTGCCGAATTCTTGCTGTCGATCATAAAGGGCGGCATCATCTGCACCTCCTCACCGAGGAAGATGCTACGGCCGTTCTTCAGCGACCTGATGGGTTTCCCGTCCCAGCTCGTATCCTGTCTCAGCCACAAATGGCTATGTGCGTCAATAATATTATGCATTATCAATTATGCATTATCACGAGTTCTTCCAACGTACGAACATCTGATCGCCGATGATCTCCTGCACCTTCGCTACAAGGTCCAGATCCATCGGTTCGTTCACATATTCGATATTCTTCAGCACATTCAGCGGATTGGCGCTGCTGAAGAGCGTCGTGGCTATGCGCGGGTTCATGCTGGTAGAGAACTGTATGGCCAGCTTCTCTATCGGGTAGCCCACCTCCATACAGTAGGCCGCAGCCTTGGCACAGGCATTGCGCAGGTCCTTCGAGGCAGGATGCCACATGGGTGC
Source organism: Prevotella sp. (assembly GCA_016290175.1). Taxonomy (GTDB): domain Bacteria; phylum Bacteroidota; class Bacteroidia; order Bacteroidales; family Bacteroidaceae; genus Prevotella. The sequence continues at coordinate 26,204 of JAEETD010000014.1, forward strand.
GCCACGGCTCGACAGCAGTCCCATCGAGAACGGCGAGGCATTGATCACACCCACGCCATGCTGTTCGAAGAAACCGAGATAGTCGGCCAGCAATGTATCGTTCAGGCTGTAGTGGCAGAAGTTGAGGATGCTCTCCACAGTACCGTCCTCCACATGCTCGATCACCCACTTCAGGTTCTCCGGCTGCAGATCGGTGATACCCACATGCCCTACCACACCTTTCTTCTTCAGTTCTACCAGAGCCGGCAGCGTCTCGTCTACGATCAGCTGCAATCCACCCTCGCGGTCACCCTGGAACTCAATGTCATGCACGTTGATCAGGTCGATAAAGTCGATGTTCAGGCGCTCCATGCTCTCATACACGCTGTCGGTGACGCGCTTGGCGGAGTAGTCCCACGTGTTCACACCATCCTGGCCATAGCGTCCCACCTTCGTCGAGAGATAATACTTGTCGCGGGGGATGCCTTTCAGGGCCTTGCCCAGCACGGTCTCAGCCTTATAGTGGCCGTAATAGGGCGACACATCGATGAAGTTCATACCGTTCTCCACCGCCGTATAGACGGCCTTGATGCCCTCTTCCTCGCGGATGCTGTGGAACACGCCACCCAGCGACGAAGCGCCGAAACTCAGGTTCGACACCTTCATGCCGGTCTTTCCAATTTCATTATATACCATAACTATTCACTTTTCACTTTTCACTATTCACTTCTTAACTTCTTCACCTTCACCACCAGATGCGGCTCATTGCCGATACGCACCAGTTCGCCGTCGACATTCACGTCCACCTGTTTCACCTCGTGGTTCTCGTCATACAGATGCATGGTGGCCTCCACGTGCTCGAAACCGCGTTTTCTCTTGAATGCGTTGGTGATGACCAAGCGTATGGGACATGTCTTGCAGGAGATGCCCGTACCACAGAGGCCGGAGTCGCAACCGTCCTGACAGTGGAGCACATTGCCCAGCACGTAGGGCTGGTCGTCCTGGATATTCTCGTTCAACTCATAGAAATTGGTCTCCTTCACCCGGAACTTCCTGTCAATGAGAAAGGCATAACGGTCCGTCTGCAGTTCATGCACCCGCTCACTGATCAAGGCATAGTCGTTTTTACGCTTCAGCCACTGCCTCACAGCCTGGACGATGGCTATCACCACCGCCACAAATAAAAGAATGTATATCCAGTCGATTGTTTTCATGTTGCAAAGGTAACAAGTTTTTCCGAACCGCCCAAACTTTTAGATAAAAAGTTTTCCTAAAGGTATGAATCCAAACGCTTGAAGGCAGGAGCCAACAAGGTCGTCTCCACCTCTACATTGTCTACAGACTTGAAAACACATCTGCGCTGTTTAACATCCAGATAGCTGATATTATGGATATTCACCAGTGTACTGCGGTCAGCCCTGACAAAGACCTGAGAATCGAGCATCTTCTCCAACTTTCCTAATCCTGTCAGTATGGTTTCTGTTCTTTGGAACGTTACCATCTGGGTATAGTTACCATCTGCTTTGAAATAGGCGATATCGGCGACATTTGTGATGATGATGCCATTGATGGTGCGAATGGTAAGGCGGGTATCCCCTGTAATCTCCGTCATCTTGACGATATCCTTCGCCAATTGGCCTGATGCAGTCTCAATGGCTTTCTTCCGGATGGCATTGATCTGGCGCTCCTTCTCCTGCTTCTCTCCTTCCAGACGGATCATCTTCCGGCGGTTGCGACGCTTCTCCACCCACCTTGTCATGCCCCAGACGATTACCGTCAACAACATTATAGCCAAGAGAGCTACCCACCAATGCTGCCACCAGCGCAATGGCGGAGCAATATATGTATCTTCAGGCTGATAAGCCAGCAGTCTGTCAGGACGGAAGGAGGTCATCTCTTCCACTCCCGCCAACCATACGGTACCGTCGCTGGTTTCCGCCATCGTCGCCATCATCGGTTCCAAGGCTGTGAAACCATTGTTGTGGTCGAAGAAGCGCGTATCGGCGATGTCCTCATCCTGGCTGAAGCGACTCACGAACAATCCATCGATGACTGCTACTATCAGATAGCCTTTCGGTGAGACACGTAGCGACCTTACCTCATGGCCTGCCAACTCCGGCATCGTGAGAGGAGCCACCAGCCCGTCGCGGATCATAAACAGCGAGTCTTTTGAGGCAAAGAGTATATTACCCTGCATATCGCGCGCCATCGTAGTGACGATAAGTTTCTGATCGTAATCATATTTCTGACCATCGGCGAAGAGTCCAAAAGTAGAGCCGACCCATAGTCTGCCCTGAGCATCCTCTGCCGCGCACCACGGATGGGGGATTTCTGTCGAGAGCGTATCCACCACGCCCAACTTGGGATCATAGGCGATGATGCACTTCTTGCTACCTGCAATCAACCGATGGCCGGCCTGTCCTGTAAACAGGTAGCGGTCGCGAGGCAGATGGAGCCAGCAGAGCGTGCCGTCGTAGCAGGCCACATCGTCCTTGCCAGGCATATAAACTTTACCATCGATGGTCACGGCGCTTGGAGCATAGTAATAGTCGGGATTGTCTTCAATTAGCTGCTCACCCGCCCACAGTTCCTGAGCTGGCCGAAGGAGCAGTTTGCCGTTCAGTGAGCCCATCACCAATCGGTCGTCGCCATCTGCGCCGATGGCCCGCACAATGTCGTCGCCGTCAGTCAGACGATGGTTGATGAATCCCCGGTTAAAGAAACAGTACAGACCCTCGTAAGTTGCCAACCAAAGACGATCCCACTTGTCGATGAACACATCTTTGATGAGTTTGAAGCCCGAGGCCAGTTCCCTCAGCCGTTCGCCGTCGTATTCATAGAGTGTATGCGAGTCTGCCAGAATCAAGGTTTCAGGATTCTCCAGCCTGACTATGATCCCGTAGTCGGGAGCCTTGAAGTCAAAAGCAGTCTTCAGCCTCAGGCCATGGTCGCCGACGGAATAGATGCCGTCCTTGGCAAAGGCCAGCAGTTCCTTATCCGTTCGCAACAGCGTATAGATATCCTCCTTCTCCGATATCTTCACTGCGCGCCTCACATTCCTTCTTCCATCTTCCATTCTCCATAACCCATCCTCCGTGGGCACATACAGATCCGCAACGTCCAGATAAAGCTTCCTGTCAGGCGTCATCCTGTCGAGCAATGCGCCCTTCACCACAGGAAGAAATCCCTGCGGCGCCACCCGACACAGCCGTCGCTGCTGCTCCTGTTCATCTTCCAGCAACACATAGTCATCGGGCAGGCTCCCACCGTTGAAGTTGTTCAGCAACCATCGCCACTCGGGGTCTATCGGCTTCATCTCCACATCATCGTAGCTGGTAACCCACTGCCGTCTGAAGTCCAAAGCCCTTACCTCGCCGCCTGTTTCCACGAACCCCACGATGTTATATCGCCGTCCTTTCAGAAACGAAGTGAATTCCCGGCCGTCAAAACGTACGAAGCCCGACAGCGTACCTATATATATATACCCACGCGAATCCTGCCATATCTTCTCGGTCTGCATCTGTGGCAGTCCGTCCTGAGTGGTGTATCGCCGATAGGTCAGGCGGCTTTCCATCTGCCCCTGAGCCGAAACACAGAACATCAGCGCCACGCTTATCGCCAATGAATATTGAAAAATGGATAATCTCTGTAAAGTTTTTCTATATAACATGGTTATCATCTGTAAACTGTAAACTCTCATCAGCCCTGCAAAGTTACTGCAAATCTTCCGATCCTGCAAGAAAAGCGATGGATTTCTTTCCCAACACCATGAGTTCATCATTTTTTTCGGCCAGTTCATCAAATTTACATCAATTTCTGCCCCAGAAATATGATTGTTTCGGATATTTTTCGTAATTTTACACCAGCAAATCAATGATTAACAACTTAAAAGACATGAGGAACAAATTACTTTTTCTGTTGATGGCGGTGCTTCTATTGCCCGCCACGGGCAAAGCCCAGAATGGGACACAAGCCAGTTTCAGTGTTGATGGTGTGACATACGTCATAACCAGTTCAACGACGGTATCAGCCACGGGCGGTGTACCCACCTTAACCTCTCTGGTTATTCCCGAAACGGTAACCTTTGAGGGCAAGTCCTACACAGTGACCAACATCGGCGACTATGCTTTTAAAGACTGCCCGCTCAAGGAAGCTGCACTGCCGTCGACACTGCTCACTTATGGTCGTGAGCCCTTCAACGGCAGCAACGGTCTTATCCTCACCTCTTACGCCGTGCAGGCTCCCAGAAGCAGTTCGGGTTATAGCGGTGCCATAGTCTCTGACAGAGACAAATGTACGCTACGGGTTCCGGCAATCGCTTTTGACGATTATTACAATAAGGATGGATGGAACTATAAAAATGGTGGTTATTCTCATTTTGGAGCCATGGAGTATTTTGACTATGAACCGAAGACGGTGTTCATACATTCGGACTTCTCCTTCACCAGAGTCCCAGACACCACTCCTGACCTTCAACTGCTGCTTTCCCCTGGAGCGGGACGACTGACTCTGAATAAACCCATGTCGTTCGGGAACTATACCCAGTATATTGATTTCACAAAGCTTGGCTATAGCACGATGATCTGCAATGATAAGGTGACGGCCTCATCTGTGAAACTGGATGTTACACTTGATAAAGCCAAATGGAATTTCGTCATGTTCCCTTTCGACGTGAAAGTGAGCGACATAGCCTTCAACAGCACAAGCCCCACCTTTATCCGGAAATACGACGGTGACGCCAGAGCCAACTATCGGATGAACAAGACCTGGGTGGATGTGAAAGGAGGAACGCTCCAGGCCTATCAGGGTTACATTATATATAATGGGGCAGATGACCTTGCTACAAACGAAAACCTCACTGCGGAAATATCAGTATCCGGTAACAATGGTATCTTCATGGCAAGGGAAGTGAGCATTCCGCTCAATCAGTATCCCAGTGAATTCGCCCAGGATTGCAACTGGAACCTGATCGGTAATCCCTATCCCTGTTTCTATGATCTCCGTGCACTTGGAATCACCAATCCAATTACGGTACATACCTACGGGGCATATTACACGGTGTCGTCTCTCGACGATTACTATGTGCTTCATCCGTTCCAGGCATTCTTCATTCAGGTGGAGAACGGAGTGAACAGCCTCGGATTCCCGTTGGAAGGGCGTTCACATTCCAGTTCAGGCATTAGCTATACCAGACCGTTAAACAGAGCCGGGACTGCAGAGATCCGCAAGGTACTGAACATCCTGCTTGAAAGCAGCCAGACAGATTTCGTTGACCGCACACGCATCGTGATCAACGAAGATGCGAAGCCAAACTATGAGATCAGCCGGGACGCAGCAAAATTCTTCGATTCCGGAAATAAGCTGCAACAGATCTACTCCATAGCCGACGGCACTGCCTATGCCATCAATGAGAGACCCGAGGGTGACGGTATGGCCAGCATCGGCATGATAATAGCCGAGGCCGGTGAATACACACTGCGGATGCAGACCGAATCAGACCTGCCCGTCACACTCGTTGACCATGAGACAGGCACCAACCAGCGTTTCTGTGCCGACGATACCTATACCTTCTCGGCTGTGCCTGGCACCATCAGCAACCGGTTCACGCTATTGATGGGACAAGCCACCGGAGTCCATCAGGTGACGGGTGAGACACCAAGTGTGAAGGATCAGCCCGTGTATAACCTGAACGGCCAGAAGGTCGGTGCCGCCTACAAAGGCATCGTAATCCGCAATGGTAAAAAGATTATTAATAAATAAATGACTACGACTATGAAGCAATACTTATTATACCTGATAGCAATGATATGCTGGCCGACTGCCATCTTTGGCGGGACGTATCATCTGAAAGTAGATATGGAGCCACAGGAACTCAAGGATTATTTTTATGGTGCCAGCATCCTGATAGAATACCCCAACGGAGACACAGATTTCGCCGGTGAGAACGAGGCGGATATTCCCGAAGGAGCCGTGCTTAGGATATATCCTATGTTTGAGTTCGAAGGATTCGCGTTGGTAGGATGGAAAGAAAACGGTAAGTCCGTCCCACTGGAATTAAAGACCTCGATATGGGGCGAAAACTATACCCTATATACCATGCCGGGCAAGGACGTGGTGCTGACCGCCGTCTACAGCAACGGCTCTGACAACCCGGATAATCCTGATAACCCGGATAATCCAGATAATCCTGACAATCCAGATCCCCCACAACCAACCACTTATAAATTCACTGCCAGTGCCGACCACTATGGCAACGCGGGCAATGACGATTGGGGTTCTGTCGGGAAACTGCGACATATAAAGAACGGCAGAAAATATGTGCTGGGTCTCAATATGGAAAATGAAATGTCCGAAGGTGACACCATACATATATATGCACAATCATCCAGTCCATACTGGAAGTTAAAAGAGTGGAAAGAGAACGACATTGTAAAAGATGTCCCATTCACCTATGAGCCCCTACGGGATGGCGGAATCCAATACGAGGGCTATTATGAGTATCTGATGCCTGCCTACGATGTAGCTCTTGTAGCATACTTTGGGGAAGGTCTTGAGGCTCCAGGGAACCCAGGGGCGAATCAGATTGTAGGCGGAACGCTGGTGCTGAATGATTTCAAACCAGGTGGATTGTCGTTAGTGATGCCCTATAGTGGTTTCACCAGTATTGTCGTGATAGGCGACATGCGCGAGAAAGACCTGAGTGTTGCCTACAACACAAGCGCCAAGACCTTTGACCTGACGCGTGCTTACGGATTCCACGCAATTCCCACTAAAGCATTTGCCAGTGGTAGCAAGGCACTGACATTAGAGCATATTCTCCTACCTTCATGTATTGACAGCATTGCCTCGGCTGCTTTCGACTGTTGCTCAAACTTGAAACTGCTGACGATTCTTGCCACGACCCCACCGATACTCTCATACAATGCTTTCCCGGGAGGAGTAACTTCAAGACTGACAGTGAGGGTGCCGGAGGCATCGCTGGCACTATACAAGGCCGCAGAGGCGTGGAAAGACCTGAAGATAGAAACCATCTCTGACGAGGTGGGCGACCTGACCCTCATGCTCCCGGCCGACTATACTGACGGGCGCTATAAGAACATGTCGATAGAGCTCGTCAATGCGACTTCAGGCGAGACGTCGAAGTATATTGTCACTGACAGTCAAGGCTACACGTTCCGTACACTGGTTTCCAACACCCGTTACACGGCCAGTCTGAAAACACCAAGCGGGATGTCGGTCTCTTCGATATCCAACATCTTCATAGACGGAAACAAGACCCTTACCTTTGCCGATGTAAGAATGCCTCAGGAAATCACACTGACCGTGAAAACACCTGATGGCAAGGACGTGACTTCTGATGTTGAGATTACCTGGATGGATGCCACTGGCAAATTCATCTGCAAAGGTGCAGAGCCTGTCGGAGCACTGCCAGGCACCATTTTGAAATATAGCATCAAACTGTCAGACGAACTGGCACGGCAATATGTTATTCCAGAGGTGAGGAATTATACGGTGAAAGGATCCGAAAAAACCGTTTATGAAAGATTGCAGAACTTCGCAACCTGCTATGTCAAAGGACTTGTAATAAGTACTGACGGATTCCGTCTGCAGAACGCCCAGGTGAAAATGCTGCAAACCATCAACGGGAAATACACATCGATAAAGGAGGCGACAACTGACCAATATGGAGAATACGACATAACGGTCTTCAACGTGCCGACAACCATCACAGTAGGCGCCAATGGCTACGCCGTAAAGAATACTTATAAGGATGGTTTTACCAATAACGAGCAAATAGAAATCATAAGGTTGGAGCCTGCCGATGCCCCGTCGCTCACCGTCAACTATGCCATTCCCTTGTCCAGCGACCTGTTCAACATGGACTTCACGGTCTATAACCTGACCAAGAAAAAAGAGGTGACACAGTTCATGAACAGCTACCCGCAGATTCTTGTTTACGAAGATGTCGCAGAAGGCGATGAACTGGCCATTACCGTCAAGAGCAAGACCAAGGCATTCATGCCCGTAACCGTCAACCTGACAGTCGGCAGCGACGGTCAACAGGACATCACCTTCCCGCTGAAGCAGTTGGGTGGCATCGATGCCTCGTTTGCCTCCACCCTGAATGCCTCGGTCGTTGGCATACTGTATGACAGCAAGCAGCAATACATCCAGATGAAGGCGTATGAGGAAGCGCTGCTCAGCATCCGCGAGCTTCCTGACGGAGAGTACACACTTATCTCCATGAAGGAGGATGACCGGTATAACAAGATACAGAATCTCAGTCAATACAGTGAACTGGGATTGACGGAGGGCACCGACTATGTGAAGAACATCGTGACTGTGGTCAGCGGTACTATTACGACCGTTGAAAACGAGGTGATTCCTACTTCTTCGTTTGGTGATGTCTGTTACACGAACACGGATGCAACCTATTTTGCAGTAAATGAAGCCACGGCTGCCATAGATAATTATGTGACAGTCAGGTCCAGGATAGAATTCAACAGCCAGTATGCCGACGGCGTGACCAATCCTACCCTCGTTGTCGACATTCCCGACGGCTGTGAGTTTGTGGAAAACTCCGTCATCATGGGTACCTCACCTTTACCTTATACCTATAAGGGAAGAAGGCTGTCAGTGCCCCTGAACAATGCCTATGATCTGGTTAAATTCTGTATTCTTCCCAACACTGACGGAAAATACCAGCTCAGCGGAAATGCCCAGTTCAGCTATGGCGGCAAGACGATTACTGAGCCTACGGGCACAGCTGTCTTCCAGGTAAAGACCCCTGAAAACATGTCGTTTTCCATTCCACAGACAATAGTAGATGACGTTTTCTATGCCAACGGCATGGCATCTGCTGCAGCAAAAGTGAAAATCTATGTGGATGGAGACCTGAACGTCCAGACCATAGCCAATGCCAAGGGGAGATGGAATGCGAGATGCCAACTCGACAATCCGGCGAACCTGTCATCACATCAGGTACAGGCAGTCGTAGAGACTCCATCGGGTGCTTTGTTCTCTTCGGATGTCAAGACAATCAAGTATGACCAAAATAGCGTTGTCGCAGAATCTGTCACAATGTCGCACTATAACCCAGAATATGATAAGACTTTTGAAGTGGTCTTCGGATTCAACGGCCCGAGTACGAAAGATCCTTCTTACATCATTTACTTTCCCAAACCGGATATCACGTTCTCGGTGAAACTGAATACGGAAAATGAAGACAGGGTTCGCAACATGGTACTCAGTGCCATCACCATGAGAGGCGACACCGTGACGCTTTACCCGGTCTTCGATCCTGCGACTAAGACCTGGGTTGCTTCGCACACATTCCAACCTGTCAGCTCGAATGTTGATCCGCCCGTCAATGTCTGTCTGGATTTCGACGAGACTATCTCTGAGGGTTCCATTGCCGTCGACCGCGAGATGCTGAACCAACTGGCTACCTTATACTCTGAATTCCAGGATGAGATGCGCCGGGGCATGGAAGAGGTGATGGCCATCAACAATGACTACAAGGCCCTGTTGGAGCGCGACGATGCCACCCAAGAGGAGCTTGATGCCATGAAAAAGCGTCTGGAGGAATGTCTCGGCGTGGACTTCTCGGTTTACGACGATCTTCAGATGACAGATGATGAACTGCGCGACCTGTTGGAGGGAGATGCCTGGAAGCAGGAGTACGAGACCATCTTGAACGATTACAAGGAGTTGATGGAGCATAGTCTGTACGACCAGTCGTCGGGTGTATTCACCATCAGTCATTGCACCGGCCTGACCGAGGCATCGCTCTTGGAGAAGGGCTATCAGAAGATTATGTGTACCGACAGCTCATACGTCTACCTGCTGAGTACTGCAGAGGAGTATGCCATCGTCGACTTTGTCAATGACCAGTATATCCATGTTGACCTGAGTACACTCACACCCGAATCAGCCCGGCAATTGAGAATGTTGAAGAGCCTAAGGAGAGATGCAGGAGGGACGGATGACCCCATTTTCTGGTACACCTCGGTTTCGTTGTTAGTCAACAACCTCAGCGAAGCATACGACAAGTTGTGCGGTGCCTTGGCAAGTACGGCTGCGGCCTTGATAAAGATAAACAGGGCTACTCTGGCAGAATTGGCAGCGATAGAAAAGATGGATCGGCAGCGACAGCTACTGTTCCTTCCCCAAAAGGCACTGCTCAGTTTAAAGGCAGAGGGGCTGGAGATTGTCAATAAGTTTATTACTGGCCCATTAACTGCATTCGTCAAAGGCGCAAATAAAGGCAATGTGACTAAGACTATTGACAAGGCACCTTTCTGGGGAAAGATGGTCGGCAAGCTGTTCAAGAGTGGCATGTCGCTCTTAGCCATGGTCACTGATGAAATCAACGCCTTAAACCAGATGAGTGATGCGGTGAAATTGTGGCAATCAATACCAAATCCGTGTGAAGACGACCAGGCCGCTGCCACCGCACTGGATGCTAGAGTAAAAAATATGGTGGGGGTCTTTGGAATATACCATTCAGGGACGTTAGCTGTTGACATTGCTGCGTGTATCAGCGCTGCTTGGGCACTGCCAATTTTTGAGTCGCCAGAACCCGCCACCAAGGCAGTGCTGGCCATATTTGACTTCTGCGCCCTCTTCAATGCACTGGTAATCAACCCCGCCATGAACAAGAAGTTTGAATACGACCTCAATTCCTGCCAGCTTGAACTGTCGCTGCTCGAATGTAATAAGGACAAGAAGAAAAAAGAAAAGTTGAAGAAACTGAAGTCAAGCACTCCTGATGCCAAGGTGCTGATCGACCCATCGGGATACGTTTACGAAGGCGTTTCGTCCAACCGCCTTGAAGGCGTGATGACCACACTCTTCTACAAACAGGAAGTGGAGGATGTCTATGGTGACAAGCACGAAGAAACCGTGCTTTGGGATGCAGAGAACTACGACCAGCAGAACCCGCTCTACACCGACAAGGACGGCCACTATCAGTGGTATGTTCCTAAAGGCATGTGGCAGGTGAAGTACGAGAAGGACGGCTATCAGACGGCATTCTCTGAGTGGCTGCCCGTTCCTCCCCCGCAGCTTGACGTCAATCAGGCCATGATCCAGACCGCTCAGCCAGAGGTGACCATGACGCATTGCTATCCCACAGGCATAGAGGTGGACTTCAGCAAGTATATGAAGCCCTCGACCCTTAACACGGACAATATCTTCCTGACTCACGGAGGAAAGAAAGTGAGTGGAAAGGTGATCATACTGAATGAGGAAAAAGACCAGAAGGGTAACAAATATGCATCGAAAGCCAGATTCGTAACTGATGAGAACATACCTGTTGGCGAAAAGGTGCAGTTCACCGTCAGTCATAAGGTGAAGAGCTATGCCGATGTCATGATGGCAAACGATTTCTCACAAGAGTTCACCATCGAGCATGAGATCAGCGGGATCGAGGCTGACTCCGTCGTAAGAATCACCTATGGAAAGGAACAGACGGTCATTGTCACGGCCACACCTGCTGAGGCAGCTGCCGGCAAGACGCTGCAAGTGACTTCCGGTACGGCGATGATTGCGACAACAGACAGAGAAGAATATGTCTTGGACAAGAACGGACAGGCAGAAGTCAGGATCAGTGGCCTCGTTCCCGGCTCCACGGCCCTCCTGTTCAGCATCAAGGAATATAGCGCCAGTGCGATGACCTATGTTGAAGTGCTCGACCCGAATAAGAACCTTGTGGCCGAACCGAAGGCATCGATAGCAAGTGGCTCTGAGGTGACCAAGGGACAGCAGATTGCACTGACGTGCGAAACACCGGGAGCAGTGATCTACTACACTCTGGACGGCAGCTGCCCATGCGACGACACACCTTCGAGGCAGGTCTACAACGGCCCGATCACCATTACCGACAACGTTACCATGATCAAGGCCATGGCAGCAGCAAAGGATATGGGCGAAAGCAATGTCGCGATATTCAATTATCATCTCCACGGCTATACAAGCATTGAGGACCTGAGTTCCTCTGTCAACATCTATCCATTGGTAACCCGCAGTAATGTGAACGTTGACCTCGATGGCCAGAAGGCAAAGAGTGTTTCTGTCATGAACGTGGGAGGTGTCTGTATATTCAACGCAACGAATGTAAGCGACCGAATTACAATCGACCTCACCTCGCAACCGGCAGGCCTATACATCGTTGTAGTCCAAATGAACAATGGAAAAGTCGTAAGAAAGATTGTGAAGAAATAGAGGCTCTTTCAGTATATAGATGTCTTATCGACTTTTTATCATCCTTGCACTTCTTACACCTATCCATATTCGGTATAGGTGTAAGAAGTGCAGAAACCGACCCGGCAATGTACATGAATAAAAATATAAAATAACCATATAAATACATCAGCTTATGAGAAAAAGAATACTAACTTTAGCAATGCTGGCCATCACACTGACAACCGCGCAGGCCAGCGTAGGGATTAACCAGACGAACTTCCCCGACGAGGCGTTCCGGAATTACGTGTCGACCAACTTCGACCTCGACAAGGACGGGCAGCTCAGCGACGATGAGATCAGCCTGGTGACAGAAATCAGCATTCCTTACTTGAACATCAGCAACCTGAAGGGTATCGAGTACTTTACAGAGCTGCTGACCCTGGCTTGTTACAGAAATGAGCTGACCGAGCTTGACCTCAGCAAGAACACGAAGCTGCAGACATTGTCCTGCCACACCAATAAACTAACGAGGATCGATGTATCGAAATGTCCGGATCTAATTAAACTTGAGGCCTCAAGCAACCAATTGACAGCTGTAGATGTCAGGAACAATCCGAAGCTGATTCGACTGAATCTCTATAACAACAAACTGACCAGCATAGACGTGACAAAACAAACGGTCATGAAACGGTTCTACTGCAGTACTAACCAACTCACAACACTTGACGTGACAAAGAACACGGAACTCGACTCGCTATCCTTCCCAGAAAATCAGATAAGTTCCGTCGACTTGGGAAAGTGCACGAAGCTGAAAGTAATCAAATGCTGGACAAACCAGCTCTCGGCGCTCGATGTCTCAAAATGCCCGGAACTGACCTACCTGGATTGTTACAAAAACCAGCTGACGGCACTGAATGTGTCGGGATGCACAAAGCTCGACACGTTGTGGTGCGACACTAACCAGCTCACTGAGCTCGACGTTACGAACTGCACGCAGCTGACCAACCTCGCAATCAGCAAGAACAAACTGACGAGCATCGACATGTCGAAATGTACGAAACTGAAGCATTTCAATTGCTGGGAAAACCAGCTCACCGCACTCGATGTCTCGAAATGCACGCCGCTGACCTACCTGGATTGTGACAATAACCAGCTGACGACTCTGAACGTGTCGGGATGCACAAAACTCGATTCGCTGTATTGCTATACCAACCAGCTCACAGAGCTCGACGTGAAAAAATGTACGCAACTGACCATCCTCTCATGTGGCTGGAACCAACTTACGGAGCTGGACATCTCGAAATGCACAAAACTGATAATACTCTATTGCCATCATAATAAGATGGCTGAACTCGACGCCACGAAATGCACAGAGCTGATTAAACTGGATTGTAATGCAAACCTGTTGACCACGCTAAATGTGTCGGGCTGCACAAAACTCAAAAGACTTGGGTGTTGGGAAAACCAACTCACAACGTTGGACATATCAAAATGCTCGCAGCTGACCGACCTGGAATGTAATGCAAACCAGCTGACGACGCTGGATGTGTCGGACTGCACAAAACTCGATACGTTGTGGTGCTATACCAACAAACTCACCGCGCTCGATGTGACCGCATGCACACAGCTGACCAACCTGGCATGCCAAAAGAACCAGCTGAAGAAACTCGACCTGTCGAAGAACAAGGCACTCGTAGAATGCATATGCCAAAATAACCTGCTCACAGAACTGACGCTCTGCAAGAGCGGTGCCATCACGAATCTCTACGTTACGAATAACCAGCTCGCTGGCGAGGCGATGGACAAGTTCATCGAAAGTATGCCCGTCCAGGAGCAGGCCTTCTTCACCGTATTGGATGCCGTCGACCCAGATCTGGAGCAGAATGTCTGCACGACAACCCAAGTGGCCGCTGCCAACGCCAAGGGATGGACGGCCTACCAGTGGATAAACGGTGCCTGGGAGGTATATGGAGGTTCCGACCCCACGCCCATCATCAGCACACTGGCCGACAACGACGGCGACGAATCAGCACCTGCCTACAACCTGAGCGGCCGCCGCATCACCACACCACAGAAGGGCATCATCATCCGCAACGGCAGGAAATATCTCTACAAGTGATATTAAAAACAATAACAATAAGATTCTAAATAATGAACAAGAAACTACTCCTCCTTTTGATGGCGGTACTGATGCTACCCGCCATTGCCAAGGCCCAGACACCCACGCTGGTGCTCCATCATGCCAAGGGCAACCCCACAGAGATTGAACTCTACACCATGCCCCGCATCCAGATGACCGACACGAAGATGGTCATCACCGTGCAGGGCACCCGCCAGGAGTTCGACAAGGCAGATGTCGTACGATTCACCTTCAAGGGCATTGTCACAGGCATCAGTGCCGTGAAGAGCGAGACGCGCTACCGTGTCGACGAAGACCGCGTGACCTTCTACGGCATATCCTCTGCCGACCGCATCAGCATCCACAACGCCAGCGGTATGCGGCTGCCCATCAGCCTCACCACCGACGGCGCCGATACCGTACTCCCCCTCTCCCAGCTCCCAAAGGGAGTCTATCTCGTCACCGTCAACGGCAGAACCCTTAAATTCATACGGCCATGAAGAAGTTATACCTTATTATAATAATATCAGTGATGGCTGTGACGGGCTTTGCCCAGCAGCCAGAGACTGGCGACATTGTCTACGTCTATCAGAAAGACGGTGACATCCATGCTTTTCTCCGTAGCGAGATAACAGAGTTCTACTACGGTTTCGAGGATGAAAACGGTGTGACCCAGAACGAGCCCGTCATGCAGTGGATAGTCATGGAAGACAGCATCTGCAAGATTCCCTTGGCCAATATCGACTCTATCAGCTTCGTGACGCCCGAAACGGAATACCAGCCGGACGTCACCCGCTTAGAGAAGGGACTGATGGATTATGTGGAGCGGTGCGACAGCCTGACACTCTACCTTTCGGCCGACACCCCGAAGAACCTCATACCCAAGAAGGGCGACAAGCTGGTGACCACTGAGATGAACGACCGGCTGCCGTGGGGTTTCATGGGCAAGGTTAAGGAGGTTTCCGGTAAGACCATTACCTGCGAGGCCGTCAGCCTGAAAGACATCTTCAAGCGATACTATTACGTGGGAGAGACCGATGTCAGCAGTGAGAATCCGACCACTGCCCGCACGCGTGGCGATGATAACAAACCCTTTGAGAAAAGCTTCAATCTGCCCGAGTGGAACCAGGATTTCACGAACGACATTGCGCTGAAGCTCACGCCAAAGGGCGAACTGGCGTTGAAGGGCACCACAGAGATGAAACTGAACGTCAAGCCCAAGATGACCATCAAATACGCATGCATTTTAGACGGTCTGAACACCACTCTCGACATAGGCCTTAGGGGCGACTTCGACGTGACGGAGACTTACGGCATCTATGGCGGTCTGGAGTTCAAACCCGACTTCATTGCACCGCCCGAGGGTCTGCCCATCGCCCCCGTCGCGCCCGGAGCCTATCTCTATTGGAAGCCCGGCATATACTTCCAGATTGGAGTGATGGCATCGCTGAAGTCCATTTCCAGACAGCACTTCGTGGCGGAGAAGAATTTCCATGCCAGCCTGAGGCGCGGTGTCGTCGACGACGCCAAAGCCCGCATCACATCGACGAGCACGGAGGTGGAAGGCTGCATCGACGGAACGATAGGAATAGGAGGATTCCTGGAGTTCGGCGTCACCTTCCTGGTGACTGACCTCGACCATATATGCTTGCGCGGGGAATTGGGAATTGAGCAGAACAGCCACTTCGTGCTCTACAACAAGGACGTAGCCGAAGCACAGAAGGTGAACAAGGTCTACGAGGCCCTGAAGGCTAGCAACATCACCACCAGCATCGTGCTCAACACGCTGGCCGTCGTCGATGTCCCACTCTTCAACTTTACCCATCACCTGCCGCTGAAGAACACCTGGCCGCTGCTGAAGGAGGAAATGGTGCCGACGTTCGACAATGTGGAGTTTACGCAGTGCTACTCTCCCCGCACCTCGGCCAACGTAGCGATGAACATCAGCGGCGATATCGTGCTGCCAGAGAAGATAGGATTCCAGATAGTCGACGAGGACGGCAAGGAAATCTGCAAACAATACGACCCATTCCTCTATGAGGATAAAGAACGGCACTGGGAGACGCGCGTAGACGGCCTCGAGGACGACGGCGACTACATGGTCTCGCCCATAGTAAACTTCCTCGGTTTCGACCTGTTGGCCTATCCCACCATGCACATCGACAAGAACCCCTTCCCCGTGCGCATCGTCAACTTCGAGCAGACGGGCTCGCACTACTCCAAACAGAAGGGTTACGAGTATGACGGGCGAAACTATTTCTACAAATTCAATGCCTGCACCACTGTCGAATTGTCCGAAGATGCCAAGAATGTCAAGGACTGGGGCTACTATTACCACGATTTCTACGGCGAGCACAAGAAAATATCCTGCGCCAACCTCGGCGGCAAGACATACCCCGACGTCCGCTATGCTTACTACTATAATGAACCCGAGCGGACTGTCAAACTGTATCCTTACGTCCAGTTCGAAGGCGAGTCGGAGATCCAGAAGGGCAAGGAGAAGGAATACCCCGTGGAATATATACTCAAAAAGGTGAGCTCCTGCCCTGATGACAAGCACCCCCACCTTATCGACCTCGGTCTGCCAAGCGGCACACTCTGGTCCTGCTGCAGTCTCGGAGCAGAAAGCCCGGAAGAGCTGGGCGATTACTATAAATGGGGAGAGACCAAGAAGACGAACATAAAATGGTATGCAAAGGCCAGTGAAATCGGCAGCAGCGACTACTATAACTATGAGTTCTATATCCCGGAGAAGCAGGAGTTCGTGGATATCGGCCCGGACATCTCCGGAACCAGGTATGATGCAGCCCGTGTGAACTGGGGCAGCCCCTGGCGCATGCCGACGAGGGCACAGGTGCAGGAGCTGGCAGACAATTGCACAGCAGAACTGGTTAAGTCGGGCGAAGTAGCAGGCATAGTCATCCATGGGCCGAACGGCCATAAGATATATTTCCGGACAGATGAAAATGATGGCTACGACCATTACTATGAGAATGGAAGTGAGAGCCATTATGAAGTCCACGATGGTGGATATTGGACTTCGACACTCTATTCACCAATACTTCCGGACTATTACGCAGTGGAATATATTAGAAGATCTTGGTATACAGACCCATTGATAGCAAAGGGTTATGCACTCATAGGCGCAGTAAACAGGGAATATATGGAGAGGGCATTAAAAGAGAATTATGAAGCCTCTGGAGAGTTCCTGTCGCCGCGCTTTCTCGGATTCCAAATCCGCGCAGTAGTAAAAAGATAAGCCTCGAAGATGGTCAGATTTCGGGGCGGAAGCGTGACAAACAAGACTATACATCATAGTAGTCCAACTCAACAATGGAAGAGTCGTAAAGAAAATCGTGAAGAAATAGATAAAAAGTTTTGCTGTCTCGCAAATTCTGTGTACCTTTGCCACGAACAAAGAAACAAGAAGACCATGCCACGCAAGACTGACGGAATGCCATTTGAGATTCATCCCTCACCGAAGAAGGCGAGGAATGGACGGAATATATTATATGTTCGTCCGCGAAGCAGTCAGAAGATATCGATGGACTATCTGGACGACCATTGTGCTAAACATTATGCCCTCAGGCCCGGGGAGCTGACCCGTGCTTTCCGGGCCTTTATCCAGGCCACGGGCTACTATCTTTCCAAGGGCTATCGGATAGAGACACTCATCGGCTCCTTCGCCCCGAAGATAGGCCTGAAGCGCGAACTGACCGATCCTGACGAGGTAAAGAACTACGATGTGCAGTTCGAGGGCATCGAGTATAAGTCGGTGAAGGAGTTCGAGAAGTCAGTACTCTCCTGGCTCCACGGCTTCCGACGTGTCAACAATCCTAACGTACAACAGCTGATGGCCGACAAAGACCATCTGAACAAGGCGTTGAAGAAGAATCTCGAGTTGTATCACGGATTTGTGACAGCCCGCAGTTTTTCGTATTACGCCAACATCACCTATTATTCCGCCCGCAAACAACTCGATGAATGGTGCAAAGGCGAGAACCCGCGCCTGTTGAAAAGCAAGCGAGGCCAGGAATATATATACACGGAAATCTAGAAAATGGGGCTACTCGGGCTACTTTGCAATCCATCTCATTGATAATCAAGAGAAATACGGTAGTCCGAAGGTTGGAAATAGGGCTACTTTGACACCACTCTGACACTACTGATAAATTTTCAGACTCCATTTTGGCTGTAGCCGTAAAGCCTTTTGACTATAGTCGTAAGACCTTTCGAGCATAGCCGAAAGGTTAATAGGTACGGGGTAAATCCCTTTTATCCAGGCACTTTAACCCACTTAGTGCCTTGTCTGTCCCCATTAAACCCTATCTGAACAAGTCACAAGGCACATCTTTTTGCCAAGAAGCTTGCATTTTCCGATATTTTTTAGTACCTTTGCACTAAAATAACCAACGATATGAAGATAACGAAAGTCAGAACCAGAGCGGGTGAGCCACTATCGCCTGTCACCACAGAATTTGAAACCATCATTGAACGGATGCGCTCTGAAAGTATCAAGCCCGCAGCCGACAAGATAACCCGCAACGCCATGGCCTCGCGCCTGGCAATGGAACAGGGTATGCCCCGTTATCTGCTGACGGGAACCGATGCCCTGCCCTACCTCATCTTCGATGCCACCTTCGGACGCGGAGGCTTCGATGACGTCAGGACGATGACAGGACTACTGCTGCTCAACATCTACTGCCCTGAAGGCCATCGTCAGGTGATGGACATGAAGCGACTGGTGAGCCAGATTCCTTATACGATGTTAGCCTTTGCCGGTGTGAGCGGTGTGACGCTGAAGGTCATCGTGCGCTGCGACCACAAAGCGAAGACTCCAGATGACTATCTGGCCTTCATGAAGGATGCGGAGCAGTGTGCCTTCAGCATCTATCAGGCACTGACAAACTGCGATTTCTTCGTGAGAGAGCTGACCTTGACCAGAGGCTGCAGGATGAGTTACGACCCACAGCTGTACTATCAGCCTGAGGCCCAGGCACTTCCCGTTATCCACAAGGACAATGACCCGCTGAAGGCCTACGAGGGCACCCAGGTGGAAGACGACGGACAGGTGGTGTGGTATCCGGAATACAACGTGCGCGAGCGACTCGAACTGGAGTATGAGACCTGCGTCCAGAAGGCCATCGACGAGGATCCGGAAAGCATACAGCACTGTCTGACGCTCCTGGCTGACTATTGTGCCAAGGCCCAGCTGTCGGAAGAGGGCTGCGTGGTGCGTACCCAGTGGAAGAGCCGCTTCCGCCAGTTGGGCGACGACGTGATCCGTAAGGTGTTCCGTACCGCCTATCAAAAGCCGTTTAAGGGCAAGCCCCAGTCGCAGATGAACGAGAAGGAGCGTATCATCCGGAGCATCGAGGAATTCCTGTCGCGACGCTACCAGTTGCGTTTCAACGTGGTGAAACAGATCACGGAGTTCCGTCGTAACGACCTGGCCTTCAAGCCATGGGAACCGTTGACAGACCGTCAGCTTAAGAGCATCGTCGTCGAGGAGATGAAGGAGGGCGGTGAGAGCTGGATGAACGACATCCGCACCTACATCGAATCGGCACATATCGAAGACTACAACCCCATCCACGAGTTCCTGCAGGGCTGCGGAGACTGGGACCGCAAGAAAGACTACATCGAAGAATTTGCGCATCGTCTGCCCACGACCTACGAGCACTGGCCCAAGTTCTTCCACCGCTGGTTTCTGGCGATGGTGGCGCAGGCGCTCAACATGAACCGTGACTACGGCAACTCGATGGTGCCCATGCTCATCGGAGAACAGGGCTATAAGAAGTCGAGTTTCTGCAAGGCCATCCTCCCGCCATCGATGCGCGAATACTACATGGACGACATCAAGCTCGACAATGCCGAGCAGGTGGAGCGTGTGCTGGGCCGCATGTGGCTCGTGAACATCGACGAATACAACAGCAAGACAGACCGCGAACAGGCCAAGATCAAACGCCTGTTGACGGAGAAGGACGTGCAGGTGCGCAAGATGCGTTCGGATCAGTACACCATGACCCCGCGACTCTGTTCCTTCATCGCCACCACCAACGACATAACGCCTCTACCCTCTGGCGACGGTTCACGACGTTACCTCTGCGTGGAAGTGACGAAAGCGGTGGACATGGGTGGACGCATACCCTATAAGCAGATGTACGCACAGGCTATCTATGAATTGCGGTGGAAGGATGCACTCTACTGGTTTACCAGCGACGACGAGTGTGAGATCCAGCAGCACAACCTGCACTATCAGGAAGTGCAGCCCATCGAGCAGTTGCTGCCCACGATTCTCGTGCCCACCTCAGAACGCAAACGCCAGAACCTATGGCAGGTGAAGGATGTACAGAAGGAACTCGAGAAGCACCTCCGTCCCAGCGATATCCCCACCCTGAAGAACCTGAGCACCATCCTAAAGAGCCTCAGATGGCCCAAAGGCAGCTCTAACGGTACAGAAGGCTATTACCTCAAACTCCGCAGTAAGTCCAAAGCAGCTCCAGAGTAGGTCGACAGTAGTGCCAAAGTAGTGTCATTTCAAACACTCGACCTACCGTATTTCAACTGATTATCAATGAGATAGATTGCAAAGTAGCCCGAGTAGTTTCATTTTCGTCACCTGGACTAACGACATGAATAACAAAGTCCTATAACCGAAGTATGGCAGCCTCATCGTCTGTAAGTTGAAGGCTCTTGACAATCAGTTCTAACGGTACACCATTACCTAATAGTGCTTTGGCATTGGCCAACCGTTCTTTAGCCCGGCCTTTTGCCTCAGCGGTGCGGATGGCACCGTCGTTATCGTAGTACACCTTCTCGCTCTCAAGGTATTTAACATATTCCTCCTTCGAGAGATTGGCAATTTCGGCCACATCAAAAAACTTCTTGAAGATACGGTCTTGTAAAGCCTTTGGACGTTCCAGCAGCCGGGGCAGGTTCTTCAGGGCATAGAGCCATTTGTCGACAATGGTCTCCAGTTCCTCTTCCGTCTTCTGGAACTTCGGCATCTCTAAGTAGATGTAGGTTAACTTATCGTAGAAGACCTCCTTTGTATTCACGTCCATCAGCTTCACGACATGGTGATAGTATTCCTGGTCATCCTTGTCCTCGTCGAACACGAAGTCAAGGATGCCGATGGTATAGACGGCCTTCAAACCGAAGCGCCACTGACCCCTCTCGCCCTGCTGACGGATAGGAAACGACGAGTAATAGACCGAACGGTCTTTAAACCACTGCTGGTCGGCCTTCTGCATCTCGATGATGATCTTGTCGCCCTGCTCGTTCTCGCAGTAGATGTCGAATACGGAGCGGCGGTCATCTTTAGTGTCACCCAGCTGCTCCGTAGGCAGTAGTGTGAGCGACTTGATGACCTCCTTGCCCTGCAGCAGGGCATTCACCAGTTCGAGGGTGATGTCCTTGTTGGGCTCCGTACCGAAGAGGTACTTGAAGCCGAAATCGGTGTAGGGGTTGATGTAGCGGCCACTCATTTTGTTTTCTCCTTTCTTTGAATTCTTCTCATTTGTGCTCATACATAGTGAAGTTTAAGAGTTATACATTAAGTTGAACGCTGCAAAGGTAAAAAAATTATTTGAGACCGCCAAACTTTTTCGGCAAGAATTACTTCTTTGTGTATTATAAAGGCTCAATTATAATGGTCGGCAAGTTGTAGCGTAAGATGCTCATTCATAGCGTTAACGACGAGGATAATGGGCAGATGATCCTTGGCGTTTAATCTGCAAAGATACGATTTAGTGAGCAAATAACCAAATATATTTTTGTTTTTCGTGCCGGCGCACCTCCAACCATACAAAAACGGAAGCCGATTGACTTCCGTTTCCCAATTTCTTCTTGCTCACAAAGGGGTCAGATAATCTGTGACTGTCACAAAGTATCCTGCCCCCCTTGTGTCTGACCCCCTTGTGTCACATCATTCCGTCTTCTTGGAGCGAAGCATCTGCAGCGCTATCGCGCCCGATAATATATTGCCGACGAAGGAGGCAGCTATCAGCAGCAAGGTGACGAGCAGAGCTTCAAGGGCTGGAACGCCTCCCAGCAGCATACCGGCATAGAGCATCGGGATAACCATCACCAGAGGCTGAGCCAGATTCCTTACCTGATGCGACATGCTCTCACGTAGAGCTTCCGGTTTTTGCAGGTTGCGCTGGTAGCTCATCATGGTCTGCATCATAGAAGCAGTCATACAGGCCATGAGCACCGAGTACACAGACAGAAAGACGCTCAGAGGCAGACAAAGCATCGTACTGCCTCCCACCACAATGCAGCCCACCAGCATCGCAACACTAACGGGGCACAGCACCTTTTTCCATATCGCCTGCAGGGGATACAGGCACCAGCAGATTGACAAAACCAGTACCAGCAGGAACCAGAGCAGATAGGACCACCAGGCATATGTCTGATAGACCAGCCAGACAACGGCAACTACGATGGCCATCTGTACCACCGTTGCTCCGAATACTACCAACATTCGCCGCAGCATCTGATTGTCGAGAAAGGCTAATGCTATCGATGCTACAATCACTACACACGCTACCAGGGCTGCGCCCCACAAAGAAATCTCTGATACTAACATATATTTAAATATTTAATCGCCCATTATTGACGACGAGACTTGTCAAGAGAAATGCCATCGATATTCACATCAGGCAGGAGAAGCCTGCGGTATTGGATCTGTAGCAGGTGGATGGTGTCCTCGAGCGTTTCAAGAAGATCGGGTCTGTTGTTGTAAACTGCCCAGCAGATGTGGAGGAACGTCCGTTTCAGTATCTTGGCCGTCTCCGATTCGCAGTTGTGGGTTTTGGCGTATTTGTCACCTGTGGGGTCGCCCCATACGAAATGGAGATATGTGAATTCTAACTCATTAGGAAACAGACCCGAATGCAAGGCATTAGGGTCTTTTTTGGGCTTTACAAAATGCACCAGCCGATCGAAGGGGCGCTGATCCATAGGCACAGCGGTATAATTGGCCAGCATGTGCAGCATCTGGATAGAGTCATACAAGGCCACGTCGACCTTCATCTTCGCGACTTTTATCTTGGTCTTGTCCCAGACGAGTTCTTCCTCGTTGCTCTTCAGCACCACCAACGAGGTGTCCTTAGCATCGTAAGTGAGTGCGAAGGGAGGATCGGCGGGCACTTGGATGACGACGAGCTTCTCGTGATCCGCAGGATATTTCTCCAGCATCGCCGCCTCTTTCTCCATATAGGCTTCCTTTTCTTCTGCAGTCTTTGCCCCGTAATACCCCTTGTCGTCATAATAATTCGTATGCCATCGCTTGCCCTCCAACTGGGCCTCATAGCGGAAGATCTCAATCAAATCCTTGTCGCTCTCGAAGCCTCTCGAACTGTAATGCAGCACCGAACTGGCCGACAGCCGGTCAGTCGTCTGCGCCGTTGCACTGATGGCCAACAGCGCCAATACCATCATGGAGATTAATCTTCTCATAAGTTATTGTTTATTGTTATTCACCTAAATGCTAACCTATTGAATACTCACGTGTCATTTCCTCAGCACTTCACGCTCAAAGAAGTCGAGGAAGAAGGGCCAGTTGGGGCCTGCTTCGTGACCTCCGTGGTGCTGACGATAGGTGAGGCGGCCCTCCATCAGACCGTTGTCCATACCAGGGAAGAGGTCTGTGCCTACGCCTTTATAGCCCAACAGTTCATAGACAGGCGATGCCTTCGAGGCAGAGATGAACGAACCCACCACATCCTGCCATTTGTCGCCGTTCCAACTGCCAGTGGAGATGAAGCAGGCGCGTGGGGCGCAAAGGGCTATCAACTCATGTTGGTCTACAGGCAGGTCGTTTTCTGTCATCGGATCAGTTCCGTATTTGATCAGGTTGCCACATACCCAGTGGTATTCCTCATGTGAGACGATGTTGCCGATGCTCTCACCGCAGTCACGACGCCATCCTGCTGCGCCAGCCTTGCCTGATGAGGCGATGAATCCTGCTGCGACGCGTTCATCAAATGCCATCGCCACAAGTGAGGCTTTGCCATAACGTGAGACGCCCTCGATGGCGCATTTTTTAGCGTCGAAGGTCTTGTCTGTCTCCAGATAGTCTATCAGGCGTGAGAGTCCCCAGCCCCAGGCACGGAGCGACCCCCAGTCGGTTGGCTGACGGTGCTCTCCTTTATTGCAGAGTCCGATGATGCCGTTGGTCAGACCTGAACCGGAATCGACCTGGATGGACGAGGGATTGATGGTAGCTGCAGCCCATCCGCGTTCGATGACCATCTGCTTCCACGACACGCCTCCGCCAAAGGTGCGGAGAGGATCACCGCCACCGAATCCGAACTCTATGATGACGGGCAGATGCTGTTTGCCCTCTGGATAGACCACATTGGCCTGAATCTCAACCTTGATGGATGGATAACCAGCGTTATCGACCACACCTTTCAGATAACGGATGACTACGGGCGTTCCTGCAAAATCCCTCTTCTCCTCATTGGTGACTTCCCACGTTACACCGGGTACATTATCAGGAATACGGCCATATACATGATCCTCAAACAGGCGTACGATCTCCGGACGGCGCACCTTATACCACATCTTGGCGCTGGTGACCTTCTTACCGTTCTCAGTAACCAGCGGATCAGGATAGAACGGATAAGGATTGGCTGTCAATTCATCATAGTTGGGATGTTTGCTTTCGTCCTGGCTGTTGGGCTGACGACCTTCACGGGGTTGGCCCACTCCTACTTTAGCCAGCATGTCGGCATAGTCGGCTGCCGCTATCTTACGAAGGCTGTCCTGATTGGCGCGGTTCCCGCCTCCGAACATTGAGAACTGTGCATTTGCCGAAAGCGAAATGCAAACCAAAAAAACGGATATAATACTAATCTTCTTCATAAACAATCATAAATCACGCGTGATTTTGCAAAGATAAGCGTTTTTTCTTAAAAAACAAAAAAACACCCCGTTTTTCTTTGAAAAAGTTTGTGGATTCGTGTCACCAGCGTCACCAACGTCACCCGTCACTTTCGTCACCTGTGCACTCTTTTCTGGCAGAAAATTTGGAGGATTCAGAAAAAAACCGTACTTTTGCATGAAAAACCTAAGAGAATATGGAAGAAAAGGAAATGCTACAGGGGCTGCCTGAGAATGCGTTCAGGGAGCTGAAAGAGGGAGAAAGCTACGAGCCGATGATGTCGGCAGGGAAGCAGTACCCGGAAGTGAACGGATGGTCGGTAACATGGGGTGTGCTCATGGCGATGCTCTTCTCGGCAGCAGCGGCCTATCTGGGACTGAAGGTGGGTCAGGTGTTCGAGGCGGCCATCCCCATAGCCATCATTGCCGTGGGCGTGTCGACAGCAGCCAAGCGCAGCAAGGCACTGGGCGAGAACGTCATCATACAGTCGATCGGTGCCTGTTCGGGAGCCGTGGTAGCCGGTGCCATCTTCACGCTGCCCGCCATCTACATCCTTCAGGCGAAGTACCCCGACATGCAGGCCGACTTCCTGAAGATCTTCATGGCCTCGGCGCTGGGCGGTATCCTGGGAATCCTGTTCCTCATACCCTTCCGCAAATACTTTGTCTCGGAGATGCACGGCAAGTACCCCTTCCCCGAGGCTACCGCGACGACACAGGTGCTGGTGAGCGGTGCCAAGGGCGGCGACCAGGCCAAGCCGTTGCTGCTGGCAGGTATCGTGGGCGGTCTCTATGACTTCATCGTGGCCACCTTCGGATGGTGGAACGAGAACTTCACCAGTCGTGTGATCGGCTGGGGCGAGGTGCTGGCCGACAAGGCAAAGCTCGTGTTCAAGATCAACACCAGTGCGGCCGTGCTGGGACTGGGCTATATCATCGGACTGAAGTACGCCCTCTATATCACACTGGGTTCGCTCTGCGTGTGGTGGCTCATCGTGCCGGGAATGGCACTCATCTTCGGCGACCAGGTGCTGAGCATCGGTGGTGCCGAGGTGACGACAGCCGTAAGTGAGATGTCGCCCGAAGCCATCTTCAAGACCTACGCCCGCTCTATCGGTATCGGAGGCATTGCGATGGCCGGCATCATCGGCATCATCCGGTCGTGGGGCATCATCAAGAATGCCGTAGGGCTGGCTGCCAAGGAGCTGAAAGGTGACAAGAGTACGGTGGCCGAGACGCTTCGCACACAGCGCGACCTGTCGTTCCGTTTCATCGCCATTGCCTCGATCACGGCCCTGCTCGTTACTTTCGTGTTCTTCTGGCTGGGTGTGATGCAGAACCTGCTCTTCGCGCTGGTGGCCATCCTGCTGGTGACCGTCATCGCCTTCCTCTTCACCACCGTGGCGGCCAATGCCATTGCCATCGTGGGCTCTAACCCTGTGAGCGGTATGACGCTGATGACGCTGATCCTGGCCTCGGTGGTGATGGCTGCCGTAGGACTGAACGGCAGCAATGGCATGCTGGCGGCATTGATCATGGGCGGCGTGGTATGTACGGCACTCTCGATGGCGGGCTGCTTTATCACCGACCTGAAGATTGGCTACTGGCTGGGCACGACGCCTAAGAAACAGCAGCAGTGGAAATTCCTGGGCACATTGGTAAGCGCTGCCACCGTGGGCGGTGTGATGATGCTGCTGAACCAGACTTATGGCTTCGACCCGAATCAGGAGGGACACCTCGTGGCACCTCAGGCTAACGCGATGGCAGCCGTCATCGAACCGATGATGAACGGTGCCGGCGCCCCTTGGTTGCTCTATGGCATTGGCGCATTGCTGGCCATCATCCTTACATGGATGAAGATTCCTGCACTGGCTTTCGCCCTGGGTATGTTTATCCCCCTTGAGCTGAATGTGCCGCTGTTGGTAGGTGGTGCTGTCAACTGGTTTGTAACGACACGCAGCGAGGATAAGGCTGTGAATGAACGTCGTGGCGAGAAGGGTACGCTCATCGCTTCGGGCTTTATTGCCGGAGGCGCACTGATGGGCGTGGTGAGTGCCTTGCTCCGCTTCGGCGGTTTCAACCCCATCAACGAGTCGTGGCTGGCCAATCCTCTCTCGGAGGTCTGCTCGCTCATCGCCTACATCCTGCTCATCGCCTACTTCATCTGGGCAACGAAAAACAAGAAAGCATAACAAAAAGAATCCATGAATTATAGAATAAAGATAACAACCATGCTGCTGGCTATCTGCGGCAGCATCTGTGCCCAACAGTTGGCATTCCCGGACGCTCAGGGCTGGGGACGATTTGCTGAAGGCGGACGCAAAGGAACGGTGTATCACGTGACCAACCTGAACGACTCAGGCAGCGGTTCATTGCGCGATGCGGTGAGCCAGTCCAACCGTATCGTGGTGTTCGACGTGAGCGGCGTGATACGCATCAACTCACGCATCGTATTCAAGAATAACCTCTACGTAGCCGGACAGACGGCTCCTGGTGAGGGTATCACTGTCTATGGCGACGGCGTGTCATTCTCCGGAGCCGACAATATCATCGTGCGCTATATGCGATTCCGCATGGGGGCTGTCGGCACGAAGGACAAGGACTGCGCGGGCGTAGCCAATGGACAGAACATGATCTTCGACCATTGCTCGTTTGCTTGGGGACAGGACGAAAACTTCTCCATCAACTGGGACAACAAGGGCACGTCGCCCAAGAACATCACCCTTCAGAACAGCATTGTAGGGCAAGGACTGATGACGCACTCCGCCGGTGGACTGATGCAGGCTGAGAACATCACGCTTTACAGGATTCTGATGGTGGACAATTCCACCCGTAATTTCAAGGTGAAGGGCATCAACCAGTATGCCAACAATATCGTCTATAACTGGAAAAACGCTGCCTATAACATGGGCGGCGATTCGGAGGGGCAGTCGTATGCCAACATCGAGAGTAACCTCTTTATCAACGGGCCTGCCGTGGGTGGTGACTGTCTGACTGGCGGCAATGCCAATTTCCACTTCTACGGTAATGACAACCTGCAGGACAGCAACCGCGACGGTATCTATAACCCCTCAACATTTACAGGCGACGGTGGCGGAGACCGGCAGGCTGCGCCCTACGAATACCCTATTCTGGAGAAATGGGTAGCCAAGGACCTGATAGAAGAACTGTTGCCCGATGTGGGGGCCTCACTGCCCTACCGAGACCTGGCAGACTGTTATATGATCGACGAGGTATTGTCATTTGGCAGGAAAGGGAACCTTATTACCAATGAGAACGAATTGCCCATCGGCGTGCCCACCTCATGGAACTGGTTCAAGGGCGAGAAGCCGGCCGACAGCGACGGCGATGGTATGCCCGACAGTTGGGAGAAGACCAACGGCACCGACCCTGCTAAGGATGATGCGATGAGGAT
>JAEETD010000066.1 GCA_016290175.1 Prevotella sp.
ACGGTTCTGCCGCCATCGGCGAATGGGTGCCGAAGGAGAAGTTCCTGGATATCCAGCGCATCCATTTCCATCTGGACATCAACGGCCAGACGGTGCAGGAAGGCTGTACCTCGGACATGCTCTACAAAGTGGACGAGATCATTGCCTATATCTCGCAGTTCTTTACCCTGAAGACGGGCGATCTGCTCTATACGGGCACACCCGCTGGTGTGGGCCCTGTACACATCGACGACCATCTGGAAGGTTGGCTTGAAGAGCGTAAAGTGCTCGAGTTTAACTGCAAGTAATTGCCTTTGATACAATAAAATCGCGTGCGCATACGTTATTATCTTGTGAATATTCGCAAGATAGGGTTACTAAGCATGCTGATCTTGTGCTGTCATCTGGGTATGAGGGCGCAGGATTTCATAGACCTGACCGCTGATGAGGTCAGGATTGATTCGTTGTTGCCCGTCTATACCTGGCAGAAGCCTTTAGGCAGGCAATATGCCGATTCCGTCTATACCGTGAAGATTGAATATCCTGAATTTGAGGAGATGACGAAGGCCGAGATTGAACGCTATCAGAAGATCAGCGGCAAGCCTTTGGGAGAATGGCCGGAGATTACGCAGACTGTCGGTGTATCGAGGAAACAAGGTGTGCTCGATGTGTCGTTTGTTCCTCTCGTGTTCCGCGACGGGAAGTACCAGAAGCTGGTGAGTTTTAAGTTGAATGTCAGAGGAACGAGGAAAGAGGAAAGAGGAGAGAGAAATGTGAGGAGGGCAGGAGAGAGCGAAAGATATGCGGAGCACTCGGTGCTCAGAGATGGCTCGTGGGCGAAGATCAGTATTCCCGAGAGCGGCATCTATCAGTTGACGGATGCCCTGCTGAAGAAAGCGGGCTTCGCGGATCCCTCGAAAGTGAAGATCTACGGCTATGGCGGAGCCCTGCAACCCGAGAAGTTGACGGGTGATTACCTTGCTGAGACCGATGATCTGCGGGAGGTGCCCACCATCACCATAGGTGGACGACGACTCTTCTATGGCGTAGGACCTGTGACGTGGGCGGCGAGGGATGCCCTCACGCGCACGCGCAATCCTTATTCTGATGTGGGCTGTTATCTGTTGACCGCCAACGATGATGAGGCGCTGACCTTGGACAGTGCGACCTTTGCAGCCACCTATTACCCCTCGAACAACGACTATCACTCGCTCTATGAGGTGGACGACTTCGCCTGGTATCACGGTGGCAGGAACCTCTACGATAAGACCCTTTATAAGGCAGGTGCCCCGCAGAACTATACGCTGACGAGCAATGGTACCAGCGGTTCTT
Organism: Prevotella sp.; assembly: GCA_016290175.1. Lineage (GTDB taxonomy): Bacteria > Bacteroidota > Bacteroidia > Bacteroidales > Bacteroidaceae > Prevotella. The sequence goes on from JAEETD010000066.1 coordinate 1,312, forward strand.
TGACGGTGGTGCTGAGCTATGACGGAAACTTTGAGGGGACGGTGGCCGTGAACGACTCCGTGATAGAAAAATTGAACGTCACGGTGTCGCTCGACACCTATACCGAGGCCGCTGCCCGTACGTGGACCTATCGTCTTCATAACCTGAAACCAGGCGATAACACCGTGACCATCACGCAGACGAATGGCAAAAACCTGCGTCTCGATTATCTGGCACTTACCAGCGATACACCGAAGCCGATGCCTGGTCTCTCGACGACGGCTTTTGCAGAACCCTCGTTCGTGTATCGTTTCCAGAACCAGGACCATCATGCCGATTCTGCGGTGGATATGGTTATTATCATCCCTACATCGATGAAATGGCTGAATCAGGCGGAACGTATCAAGAAGCTGCACGAAGAGCGCGACGGTCTCTCGGTGCGCATCATCCCTGCCGATGAGCTCTATCATGAGTTCAGCAGCGGTACGCCTGATGCGGCGGCCTATCGAAGATATATGAAGATGCTCTACGACCGTGCGCAGACAGATGCCGAGATGCCCCGCTTCCTGTTGCTCTTCGGCGACGGTGCCTACGACAACCGTATGCTGACGTCGGAATGGAGTGGCTATGATCCTGATGATTTCCTGCTTTGTTTCGAGAGCGACAACTCGTTCAGTCATGTGTATTGTTATGTGAGCGATGACTTCTATGGCCTGCTCGACGACGAGGAACAGATTGAGGAGGGCACAGGCAATAAGTCGTATCTGGGAAAGCCTGATGTGGCTGTGGGACGTTTCTCCGCCCGAACCCCTGAAGAGGCGAAGGTGCTGGTGGACAAGACCGTCAGCTATGCCAACAATGAGTTTGCGGGAGCCTGGCAGAATACCGTCTGTATGATGGGTGACGACGGCAACAACAACTCTCACATGGCGACGGCCGATCGTGTGGCCAACCTCGTGGAGAATACCTATCCCGGCTTTAACGTCCAGAAGATCTACTGGGACGCCTATACGAGAACCACCTCGTCGACAGGTGACAGCTATCCTGATGTGACACGGTTGATTAAGCAGCAGATGGCCGATGGAGCCTTGGTGATGAACTATTCCGGACACGGTGCAGCCTATGCCATGTCGCACGAGTTGGTGTTGAGGACACCTGATTTCGCGGAAGCTACCTCACTGCGCCTGCCTCTGTGGCTCACTGCCTCGTGCGACATCATGCCTTTCGACGGACAGGAGGAGAATATCGGTGAGACGGCGATGAACAACGAAAGGGGCGGGGCAATCGCCTTCTTCGGTACCACACGAACGGTGTATGCCAACTATAACGAGCAGATGAACCTCGCCTTTATGAAATATGTACTGGGTTCCGATGAACAAGGACGACGGATGCCCATCGGTGAGGCCGTACGCAGGGCGAAGTGCGATCTGGTGAGTCAGGGCAGGGACACCTCGCCCAACAAACTGCAGTATACGCTCTTGGGTGATCCAGCCCTTGCCTTGGCGACTCCGCAGATGGGTATTACCATCGACAAGATCGGAGGACAGGATGTGACCTCTGGCGGGAACATCCGTCTGGCAGCAGGCAGCGTGGTGGAGGTCTCAGGCCATATCACTTCGGGACAGACGTTGGCCGACAACTTTACAGGTGTGGTGACGGCCACCATCCGCGATGCCGAAGAGACCATCACCTGCAGACTGAACAACACCACCAGCGAGGGTGCTGATACGGCCTTCGTCTATCAGGACCGTACGAAGGTCCTTTATAATGGTTCCGACAGCGTGAGGAACGGACAGTTCAGGTTTACTTTCGCTGTGCCCAAGGACATCAGTTATACCGAGGGCTCAGGTTTGATGACGTTCTATGCCGTGAACAGCAGCAAGGATTCTGAGGCACACGGTCTCTGCGACCGCTTTGTCCTCAACGGCAGCAGCTCGGAGATGAATGACTCCATCGGACCGAGCATCTATTGTTATCTGAACAGTTCGTCGTTTACGAATGGAGGCAGGGTGAATGCGACACCATATTTCGTGGCGGAACTCTATGACGACAGTGGCATCAATGCCTCGGGCAGCAGCGTGGGACATGATCTGGAACTGGTGATCGACGGCGACATGTCGAAGACCTACAATCTGAACAACTATTTCGCCTATGACTTCGGTGATTACCGCAGCGGACAGGTGAGCTTCAGCATTCCGGAACTGTCGGAAGGCAGACATAAGCTGTTGTTCAGGGCATGGGATGTGCTCAACAACTCATCGACCTCTGAGCTGACCTTCGAGGTGGTGAAGGGAGAGCCGGGCAGCATCACCATCGACTGCAAGCGCAATCCCGGCAGCAATCTCGCCACTTTTATCATCACCCACGACCGTGTGGGCACGCAGCTCGATGTGCAGCTGGATCTCTACGACACTTCCGGCCGTCAGCTCTGGCGGCATCGGGAGAGCGGTGTGGCCTCGGGCAATGTGTATACGATGGACTGGGACGTGACCATCAGTGGCGGCCGACCCTTGATGACGGGTGTCTATATCTATCGCATCACCGTGAGCAGCGATGGTGGCAGTGAGGTGTCGCAGGCTAAGAAAATGATTATCACAGGCAATAAATAAATACGCTAGAACGTTATTAGAAAGTATGAATAAGAATATTAGAAACATGTGGATGCTGAGAGCGGTAGTGATACTTGTCACTATTTACTATTCACTATTCACTGCGAAGGCTCAGGACGATGACAAGACCACGATGTTCAATCCCGTTGAGCATGCGGTCATCTCGCAGACCATCGCTCCTGACGCACGAGGTGCCGGTATGGGTGACGTGGGTGTGGCCACCGATCCTGATGTCACCTCGCAATACTGGAATCCCGCTAAGTATCCTTTCTGCATCAGCCGGGCAGGTATCGCACTGAACTACACCCCCTGGCTGCGACAGCTGGTGAACGATATCGACCTGGCTTATCTCTCAGGTTACTATCGTATCGGCGACTATAGTGCTATCTCGGGTTCGCTGCGATATTTCTCCCTGGGTGAAGTGTTTACAGACTACGGCAACACCGACATGACGGTGAGACCTTACGAGATGTCGCTCGATGTGGCGTACTCGATGATGCTCAGTGAGAGTTTTTCGCTGGCAGCCGCCATCCGATGGATCTACAGCGACCTGCGCTACGATTATAGCGAGGACTCCAAACCCGCTTCGGCCTTTGCTGCCGACCTGGCGATGTATTATAATAAATATGTGATGCTGGGCAGTCGCGAGTGTCAGTTGGGCTTAGGTATGAATATCTCTAACATCGGTAGTAAGATCTCCTTCTATGGCGATGAGGAATCACAGTTCCTGCCCGCCAATATGCGTCTGGGTCTTTCGCTGATGGTGCCCGTCGATGAGTACAACCGCTTCTCGATCTCCGCTGATGCCAACAAGCTGTTGGTGCCAACGGTGCCCCGTCAGGAGGAAGGCGAGTCGAATACCGACTATCAGGACCGCGTGCGTCGTGAGTATGCTGATGTGAGTGCCATTAGCGGTGTCTTCAAGAGCTTCAGCGATGCCCCTGGCGGCTTCAAGGAGGAGATGGAAGAGATTCAGTGGAGTGTGGGTGCTGAGTATGTGTATCATGATCAGTTCTCGTTGCGCGCCGGCTATCATCATCAGGCAGAGTCGAAGGGTAACCTGAAGTATTTCACTGTGGGTGGCGGTTTCCGCATGAACGTGTTCTCGCTTGATGTGGGTTATGTCATCTCCACAGCCCGAACGAACCCTTTGGACCAGACACTTCGTTTCACCCTCGCCTTCGATATGGATGGCATCAAAGATTTGTTCAAATGAAGATAAGAGTAGGAATGGGCTATGATGTCCACCAGTTGGTGGAAGGCCGCGATCTGTGGATGGGCGGTATCAGGATAGAGCATAGCAAGGGCCTGCTGGGCCACAGCGACGCCGATGTACTGCTGCACGCCATCTGCGATGCCTTGTTGGGTGCTGCGAACATGCGTGATATCGGCTACCACTTCCCGGATACTTCAGCAGAGACCGACGGGATGGACAGCAAGATCATCCTCCGTAAGACCATCGAACTGATAGCCTCCAAAGGTTATCGTGTGGGCAATATCGATGCCACCATCTGTGCCGAACGTCCGAAGATGAATCCGCATATCCCTGCGATGAAGGCCTGTATGGCACAGGTCATCGGATGCGATGAGGACGATATCTCTATCAAGGCGACGACGACGGAGAAACTCGGCTTCACGGGTCGTGAAGAGGGTATCAGTGCCTATGCCGTCGTCTTGATAGAGAAAGACTGACTATACCGTTGGCTTTAGAAGAATATTCCGAAGGAGAGAGCGTGGAACTGTGGGCCACGATCTGTTTTGAGCACACTTTGCGGTGAATACTTCATGTAAATGCCTATGCCGTATAGGCGGAGGACACCCATAAAGTCGACGGTAATGGGTCGGCATCCAATGCCTGTTGCTGTAGCTTCGGTTGTGTAGTCAAAGATTTCATCGCTTGTCTTATATTTATTTGTCAGACTACCTCCCCCAAAGTTGAAATTCACCACTGGACCCAACGTTAGGCTGACGTGGCTTTTTTTGCCGAATTCATGCGAGAAGAAGAAAGGCACAGACAGACTACCGATACTCAATCTTGAACTGCGGGAGCCGCTACCTTCTGGGAAGGTGCCTAAACCAATAGTAGAGCCGTTTTTCGTGAACATCTGGTTGGTGTCAAGTCCATAATTGCGTGCAGTGAAGCCCAATCCAGCTGAGAATGTATTCTTGCCTTTGAAGGGCGTATGATTGTACAGCGCCCAGATCATTGCTTCCAACGACTTCATGGGCTTGAGGTCCATACCTTCAGGAACATTAGTAGGTGCGGAGACGCCAAGACCAAAATTGAGCGACAGATAATTGCTGTGTTTTTTCACACAACCCTTCTTGTTCAGCTCCAGACCGATGGCTTTCAGGTCACGGTAAGAGCGCTCTTCGCTGACATAGTTGGTGTCCACCAGCTGGATGGTGTTCTCGTAGACGTAGCGGTCGTCGTTCTCCTTGCCTAAGACTTTGACCTGTTGCAGCGAGTCGTTGGTTATCACCATCACCTGACGGGCATTTTTAATGACGGTTGTGTCGTTTTCTATGGCGTGGACAGCTGTAGCCAGCAGCAGTGCCATACAGAGCATCGTTTTTCTCATAATCTTTAATTATTTATTTGTTTGACATTTTTTCTAGGGTTTTAAACGAGGCTTCCGGCCCTTCCATATAGATGACCAGCACCTGCTCGTAATGCTCCCTGTAACAGAGCATCCGCTTGGTGGAACCTTGTGACGGCAATTGCAGGAACACTTTGTAGTTCTCGTAGTCGGACGTCGTCTCATAGTCCTGCTCAGACCTGCCTTCGAGATCCTGTTTCAGTAGGAGCCTGATTTCCTTCCGCTCCTTATCTTTCATACTGAAGCGCAGGCTGCGGAAATAGGTCAGTCCGTATTTGCTGAGTGACCGTCCTCGCACTCTGGTTTCCACCATGCGCTCTTGTGGCACCACCTTGCCTGTAAACAGACTCTCGATGTGGAGTCCCTTCTGAGCCAGAGCAACCATTTGGCAGCTGACCAACATCATCATTATCATCCATCTTCTCATAACTCTATGGCTTATTCTAATTAAACATCTCGTCAAGTTGTAGTGCGACGTCATCGTCCCTGTGACTGTTAGCCATACTCATGGCGGTCTGGCTCAGCTCGTTCATAACCACGTTGTGGTCTGTCACCTTCTGGCCGTAAATATAGGCCACGCATTCCTCCTCGCTATTGTGTACAAAGAGAGATGTAGCACCTCCGATGATAGCTAAAGCAATAATTGCAGCTGCCAACCAACGGAAAAGTGGGCGTTGCCAGATAGGAATAACAACAGCTTTCGGCTCATCTGTGGCAATGTCCTTAATATCTTCCACGCCTATAGCCGCCATATCGAGCATCATCTCGCTGAATGCCTTTAAGTCCTGAGGCACATCGTCGCCTTGGTATAGGCGATAGAGCAGCCTTTCTTCCTCGATAGTCGTTTCTCCGTTAAAGAACCGCTCTGTCAGTATCCGAATATCATCTTTATTATTCATTGCCTTTTTGTTTTAAATATCTATCTCTTACTGCCATTCGTGCTCGGCTGAGTGCTTTTCGCACTGCAGGCTCTTTCATTTGTAGAAGTTTTGCCAGTTCCTCCATTTCCATACCTTCAATATGGCGCAGGCGCAACAAGGTCTGCTGGAGGTCAGGTAGCGTGTCGATGACTGCCATCAGGCGCTCAATGCGTTCGTGGTCAGCGTCATCGTCCGAGATGTCTGCCAACTCGACGTCCGCCCTTCGCTGGCGACGGCGAAGCATATCGATGCAGATGTTACGAGTAAGCACAACGGCCAGGCCGTCAATAGGCAGTTGTAACCGTTCGTGCATCTGCCAGAGACGTAGCAGTGCGTCCTGCACAGCATCTTCAGCTTCTGCACCATCCGAAAGATAATGCTTGGCTTGCTCTATAAGCCGTATGCGGAGACGTTCCGCTGCCTGTTGGTATTCCCCGTTTGTCATGCCAATTTCGTTGGGTCGTTCATCTAATAAACGTAGGAAAGGCTGTTTTGTGACATAAAAAACAAAATAATTTAGATTCCCCGATTAGTGAAACTTATTTTGTGATATTGAAAAACAAATGAATCGGAAGCAACATCGCTGCAGCTCCCGACTTATAGGAAAAAGACCAAAGGCCACTTGATCTTTATAAACCTCAGAATCTGATACCGACGGTTGCATAAATGCCCCACCAGTCTGGGATGCCTGTAATGTGCGACTTCTCGTAACGGAAGCCGAAACCAATCAGTGGGGCAATTCCCATCTTGTTAGGTTTGCCGTACCAGGTGGTGCCGATATCAAAGGTCGTATGCTTCCTGTCTGCAGAGCCGATGGTTTTCAATACTTGCAGGCGTAGGTCGAAACGGTCTTTCGTTCCATCATAGAAGGCGTAAGCCAGACCGCCACCAAGCGAGATATCCTTTGCATACGTCTTCGCACCGTCAAGTTCCATCAGCGTGTGACTGGCTTCAGCGCATGCCAGCAGCGTCCAGCGGTTGGCAAATTCATAGCCTGCCTGCAAGTCCAGACTCAGGGGTTGCAGGCCGTGCTGCTTGATGCCATAGAGCGACTTAATCTCAAAACTGAAATCCTTGAACAGGGGAGTGTTATCCTGACTCTCCTGAGCACTCACTGCGATGGTGACAAACATCGCCGTCAAAATAAAAACAATCTTTTTCATACACAAATACATTTTAGTTAATTGAAAGCAGGGGCAAAAGTAGGCATTTCTACTCATGTTCCCAAATCCTTTCAGATTCTTTACTGAATGTTCAACAAGATTGATTTAACTTTTATAATTGTAGCTGATTTTAATTAAATTTGATTAGAAGGACCGTCATTGGTAATAGTACAGAGCGATACAAAAAGCAACGATAGAGCCTATAAGACAGATACAAAGTCTTTGCGCTTATGGAGCATTTGGGCAAGACCGATGAAGAACTCCAGCATATTATGGTCATCGGACAAAACACCATCAGGGCCAACAGATCGCGTATCAATCAGAAGAAGAACGAAACATGAGATTGGCAGGCGAGCGACCCGCATCGAGCTCTGCCTTCATAAAGTCCATATCCGAAGCGACGTGGGCGAAGAATTGTTGGTAGCCTTTGCAGAGGTAGTTCAGGCCAGGCTCTCCGTATTTGTCTTTTAGGAAGCGGTTCTTGGGACATTCCCCGTGACAGGCAAAGAGGAACCGGCATTCCCTGCACTGACGGGGAAGGCTTGCGCTTTTATCGCGTCCGAACTGTTGCTGGCGCTCACCATAGAGCATCTCCGTGAGAGACTGCTGACGGATATTTCCCAGACGGTATTCAGGAAACACGAAGTGGTCGCAGCTGTATACATCACCGTTGGCCTCCATCGCGGCAGCCCGTCCGCAAATGGGCGACATCGAGCAGATGCCAGGCGGCTCGCCCGCCCAATTGGCGAGGGTGGCATCGAAGAGTTGCACGAAGATCCGGCCGATATCTTCCTTCACCCATTCATCATATACCCCGCAGAGGAAGCTGCCCCATTGCTCGGGTGTGACGGAGGTATCACAGAGGGACGGTTCTTTTGTTACATCAGCAAGGGGTGTAACAAAAGAACCGTCCCTCTGTGATACGCGCTCTATGACAGGGGTAAACTGAAGATATTGACAACCGATGTCCTTGAAGAAACGATAGAATTCAGCAGGGTGAGCCGCATTCAGATGGTTCACCGTCGCCATCGCGTTCCACTCCACATGGTGCTTCTGCAGGAGCCGGACGCCTCGCATCACCTTTTCAAAGGAGCGGCAGCGATAGGCATCGTGAAAGGGTTGAGGCCCGTCGATGGAGATACCCACCAGGAAACGGTTCTCACGCAGGAACTCACACCACTCGTCGGTAAGTAGCGTGCCATTGGTCTGCAGGCAATTGTCAATCTGCCGCCCCCGGGCATAGCGCTGTTGCAGTTCCAATGCCCGGCGATAGAAAGAGAGGGGTAGCAGCAAGGGCTCTCCCCCGTGCCAGGTGAATAAGACCTCGGGCATCGTCTGTGCCTCGAGATACTGCTGGATAAAGGTCTCGAGGAGTTCTTCGCTGAGGGGCTCCTGGTTTGGATAAAGCCGGCCTTTCTCAAGATAGTAGCAGTAATGACAATTCAGATTACAGCGGGAGCCTACGGGCTTCAGCATCACATAGAGCGGACTTCCAAAGGGAATGGCGATACTCACTTCTTGGCTTCTTTGTCTTCAGGAATGGGGTAGTTCTCTGAGGGCTTGTGCATACGATGCATGATCTGGTCGAACTCCTTCACTATCTCCGGATGTTCTGCCGCCAGATTATGCTCCTCGCGGGGATCGTCGGTGATACGATAGAGCTCCAGAGGCGCATCTTTCTTCACCGTCACACATTTCCAGTCACCAAAGCGGAGGGCACGCTGCTTACCGGGAAACTCCCAATAGAGATAGCGGTGATCGGTATCCACCTCACCTCCGAAGAACAGCGGGGAGATATCGATGCCATCGGTCTGGGGCAGGGCTTTCGTGCTACCCGTCAGTGCTGCGAGGGTAGGCATGAAGTCGGGGAAATACACCTGATTGCTGAGTTGTCTGGCTGGCACGCGACCAGGCTGATTCACAATGAGCGGCACCTTGATGCCCCCTTCATAGAGCTGACCCTTCCGGCCTTTGAGTCCTGCGTGGCAGTTCAGTTCGCTGATGGGCGCCATCACCGCAGCACCATTGTCGGAGGCGAAGATAATCAGCGTGTTCTCTCGCAGACCCAGGTTGTCGAGGGCACCCAACAGGCGTCCGATGTGATAGTCCATGTGGGTGACGAGGGCTGCATAGCGCTTGGTGTTCATCGACCACTCGCCGTGCTCATCATACCACGAGGTATCGTCGATGTTATAAGGCTCGTGGGGCGCATCGTAGCCGAGAAAGAGGAAGAAAGGATTGTTCTTGTTCCGATGGATGAAGGCGATGGCATCGTCGGTAGAGATCTCCGTATTGTGGCGTACGTGGGCATCGTGGGCATTCTCCTCGATATGGATGAGGCTGTCGCCCCAAAGACGATAATAAGGATAGTAATAGGGCGAGTTGCTGTGGACGGTGGAGATGGTCCAGCCATAGAACTCGTCGAAGCCCCGATGATTGGGCGCAGATCCCGGGTCGTAGCCGTCGAGATGCCATTTGTTCACCAGACAGGTGCGATAGCCTGCGGTGCCGATGACCTTGGCGATGGTGGTATCTTGTGGCAAAAGATTAGCCCGTCGCACGATGGTGGTATCGCCCTTAGGATTAATCTTCAGACCAGTCATTCCTCCCGCGTAGCACTGATTATCGCGGATACGGGTATTACCGCTGTTGCGGCCTGTCATCAACGAACAGCGGGAGGGAGAGCTGATACCACTACCCGCGTAGGCCTGCGTGAAACTCGTACCCGTAGCGGCCAGACGGTCAATATTAGGCGTCTTGATATACCGGTTGCCATAACACGACAGATCGCCGTAGCCCATATCGTCTGCCAGGATGAAGATGATGTTAGGTCGCTCTGGTGTAGCCTGCTGTTCCTGCTGATCGGCGGCTGTCGCCTGTTGGGTGATCATCGCACCGATTGTCAGCAGTATTTGTTTTGTCTCTTTGCCCATGTCTTGTTCTGTTATGATAGCATATCCGTCTGCAAAAATAGACAAAAAAAGCCAAAAGTGCAAAACTTTCGGCTTTTTTGTTTTGAAAACGGATACTATTCGATGGTTTTTCGGGCATACCAACCGCGCACGCCTTGGATCTTACCATAGGGAAAATGGCATGCCTTCAGGGCGAGAGTCAGCTTCTTGATGCTCGGCACATCGGTCGTCCTCACATGCCTGCGCAGCTCTTTCTGGATATCCACGGCCAGCATGAAATGCTCCTTCTTCCGTCCGGCAGGCTCGAAATACGACAGCAGTACCGTCTCCGGGGTCGTCTGGCGACGGAAGTTCTGGTTATGGCGTTCGATGTCGGATTCCTCAACCTTTGAAAAGTACCATCGTGCCCCACCCCGCAGTTCCGTCATCGCCTGGGCATAGATCGCTCTGTGGTCGACGGGCGTGTCGGTATCGATCATGCCTGTCACCTCGCAGCAGAGGTAGCGGCGTGATCCTGTGGGGTCATAGAGCGGCTCCATGTCGTTGGTGGTGGCGATGAACGAGGCCATACGGGGCAGCAGCACATACTGGTCACTGCGCATCTTGCGTGTCTGAACGTTCTTCTCGGTCAGCACCCGCTTGATCTTCGCCTGCTCGCGGTCGGTCTTGGCATTATACTCGTCGATGTTCACCAGCAGCATCCTGCTCAGCATCCGCTCCACCTGTTCGGTATTGTCAAGCTTGATGTCGTCGATATAGTACTCCCGCAATTGCGGTGGTAGCAACAACCGGCAGAAAGTCGACTTATGGGTTCCCTGGGCTCCGATGAGCATGGGCACGACGGCATTGCCGAACTCGTCGGAGAGGTTCAGCCACTGTGCCACCATCGCCAGCATCCAACGGTGGAAATAGTCCGGCCATCGGTCGAAACCGGTGGGCACACGCCGCGCCAGGTCACGGATATGGTCTGTCTGACCGTCCCATGTACCACATCTGCCAAGATAGTCGAGCACAGGACTATAGTCAGGTATCAGGGCACTGCGCACATAAAGCTCCACATCGATCGACCAGGCCACGCCCACCTTTTCCATCTGCTCAATGGCCATCCTGCGGAACTCCCTGTCGGTCAGTTGCCGCCATTCAGGCTCCCCGGCCTGGATAAGTGGCTCTTCTCGTGAATTAAGTGGCTCTTGCTGCACGATAAGTGGCTCTTGTCTGACAATAACCGGCTCTTTCCGGCAGAATTCCTCCGTCTGCTTCATCACATTATACCGCAGGTGATAGTTCTCATTGAAGAACCGCCGCACACCCTCCACGATGCGTTGCCGCTCATTGACAGACGAGAACGTCACCGGCTCGGACGGTTCATGGTCCTTTCCCTTTTCTGCGATCTTTCCACTGAAGAGCCAGTTCCTGAAACGCTTCAATAATTCTTCCATATTCATATAGTTGTCATACTTCATTTTAAAGTGACCCTTCTGCCCCTCCTGCCCCCCGGCGGAAATCAGACCTTACGACGTTAGGGGTCAGAAGGGTCACGAGGGTCGGTTATTTCCTGATTCCTTTCATTACCACGCACGCGCGTTGTCGCATCATCCACTTCCGCCACGCTCTTCGCGTGTGCAGTTCATAGTGGCAGTGCCGGCAGACGTGCCGTCGCGTACCCGTGGCATACATCTCGAACTGCTCCTCCGGCAGATCCCGCTTACAATTCCTGCAAATCATACGCGGTAGTTCTTTATCGCCAGATGGCGGTTCTCCTTCGGATCAAGACACACAGAGCAGTGCAGCCACATCGCACCTTTTCTGTTGAACTCAAACAGCAGCTGGTCGAAGTCCACGTTCTTCTGGATGAACCTGAAATATTCCAGACCCTGTTCCACGGAGTCGATACGGATGTCCATCGCCTCACCCGACAGGTGTTTCGAGTTACCCACGCCATGGACGCCCGTGTTGACTTCCTCCGAACGGAACCCGCTGTTCACATAGATCGGTCCGAACACCTCACGTAGCGGTTCACCCAACTTCCAGCACAGATTAATCAGTGCCGCCAGTTGCAGGTCGTCGGGCGTGTTGTCCTTCCCGTGTTTCTCCGCCCACTTCGAGCGGATCATCTCCTTGTAGCTGAAATGAGGACTCAGCATCAATTCTTTTCGCTTTGCCATAATCTTTTCGTTTTTTACTTTTTTACCTTTTTACTTCTTCTTCAACGCGTTGATGATGCAAAGATACGGCAGAGTGATCCGCTAGCCAAAAAGTCGTAAAATGTCGTAAAAAGAAAGTATCAGCACCTCTCGCAAGGCACTGATTCTCAACGGCATGCAACAGGTCTGACGACCAGAACTTACGACAGACCTTTTACGGTTGTCTTAACTATGGTGTTGACAGCCCGGCTCAGTGTGACACTCAGGCTATTGACTGGTATAGGGTTCCCCATGTGTCTCATTCGTAGCATCAGCAGGTGTTTCAGGTCGTTGAAAGGCCGGCTCTGTGTCAGACTATGGCGTTTCTGCGGTGTTGTGTATCTAATAAGCAGCCTCAACAGTGCTGCCTGTCCTTTATTACGGATTACGTTGATAATATAATCTCCGTGATCATCCATTTTCAGTTCGATGATACTCAGGGCCAGCATCTCTTTCAGTTCCTCCACCAACTGCAATCGACGCGAGTGATCGATATAGCGGTCAAAGATGCTGCTGATGTAATAGGCTTGCCGGATACGCTCATCTTCATGGGTCAGCAGATCAACAGCTTTCAGGTTTATGACTTTCTTTTCCGTGAGCAACAGGAATTGCCTGTCATCAGAAAGGTTGATGCTCACGAGTTGGGTAGATGTCAGGCTTTCGCTATTGATTTCCATTTCTTTTGTATCTTTCGTCAGATTCTGTACGCAAAAAAGTGCCGCCCAATGGGCGGCACTCTATTGAGTTAATAAATAGATGAGAGTTCAGTCCTCTTCCACCGTAACTAAATACTGTGCAATCATGCCGTCTACAGTAGAAAGGGTTACAATATACTCCCCGGTACTATAGCCTGCAAAATTGTAGATTGCTGGAATCCCATTGTAAAGCGGCTGCGAGAACGAATCAAGCACCACGCCGTTTTGTTCAATGGTAACATATAAACAAGCGATGTCATAGTTCGCCAAAATAGAAAAAACTCCCGTTTCAGAGTCAATCGAAGCATTAACATAATACATCGCGGGTGTTTTGACAGGAAAGTTGTTGTGAGGAGTGAGTTTGTCAGACTCGTAGTGATCAGCAAATGATTCTGATGGCAATAAGAAAAGCCCCATCAGTAGCACAAATAAATACTTTTTCATACTTCAATTGTTTTAAAAAGACGCTGCAAAGTTATTGCTTTATCAATAAAACAGAGGAAATTCTCTATTTTAATTTTTCAAACGTAATTTGTTCATTATTAGCAGGTTACACGGATATCACCTAAAAACCTGCCATTCTTGAAATAAATAATTAACAATTCAATATTTATAAATTGTTTCATTTTGCCTATTTTATCAAAAAAGATGGGAAAACATTTATGATTATGGGTATTTTTTTATATCTTTGCAGCCATGAAAAAGAATCTGATAATTGTATTATTAGCCTTGCTCATAACAGCTGCATGTGAGAACAAGGCCGTATTGGATCAAATCAACGAGATTGAATCTTTGACAGACCGTGAATTGTTTGATTCCGCCTATGCAGAATTATCAAAGATAAGCGAGAATACGCTCACCAATGATGATCAAAAGGCACACTATTATTTGCTTCGTACTCAGTTGGGCTATCTAACTCAACACCCTGATAATACAAATATGCTAGATAGTCTTGTGATACCCTATTTTTCACAAAAGAACGATCAAAAGAACCTGGCCAATGCATATTATTACAAAGGTTATAGCGAAGTTAGAAAAGGCGATTATGCTAAAGCCACATATTATTATAAGAAAGCAGAAGAGCAAGCAATAGTTGTAGATAACGATAAACTCGTATATAAAATATACGAAAGTCTGTCGGCTATAAATGAACTGACTGGCAATTATAAACTCGAATTAGTGTATGCTAAGAAAGCATTAAATATAGTGCCAAGAATAAATAACAAAAAATGGACATATGACGCTCTCTATAACATAGCAATTGCCCATTCTCGACACGGGCAAAAGGATAGTTCATTATACTACTTAAACATGGTGGAACCTTTGCTAAAATATGTTCCTAAATATGATTTGCCCAATACCCTGATAAACATTGCTTATCTATATAAGCATACAAATCCAGAAAAGGCAAAGTATTATTTAGAGAAATGTTTGTCAGAAACAGAATCATCATATGCGATAGAACATTTGGCTGATATTTATTATGAAGAAGGTCATCAAGAAGAAGCATACCTTCTTTGGAAAAAGGCGCTCTCCATTAATGACAAAAATCCAAAGGATCTAATTCTACACAACCTCCTCGACTACGACGTAGAACATAACCAAGTCGATAGTGTTTGTCAGTATGTTAATGAAATCATCACAATTAAGGATAGTATCATTGACTACTTGAGAAATGATACTATCAAAGACCTGCAACTACGATTTGATCATGAGGTCGCCATGCGTAAGCAGGAATCGATTACCAATAATTGGCAGAAAGGCCTATTGGCTACTATTTTGCTAATAACACTTCTCGTTGCCTATATAATAATAAAAAGGTATAAGGAAAAGGTCAAGATGCAAGAGGTACAAATGCAGATAAATGACCTGATGGATCAAATACGCGAATTAGGAAAATCAAAAGAAGATAACAGTGCGGCCGTCCAAAAACTGAACGAACAAATCAAGAATAAGTTAGACAAGGAGGGTCCTCTATTAAGACAGGGTAAGA
>JAEETD010000067.1 GCA_016290175.1 Prevotella sp.
TGGACCTGAAGGATGAGCTGAAGAACACGAGCATTCAGATCACCTGTCTCGACGAGGAAGGTAACGTGCTGAAGCGTGTGACCTCTGGCGACAGCGGCGAGGTTGAGGACAACGAGGGCAGCGAGAATGGTGAGAATGGCCAGAGCTCTCAGGGCGGAAGTAATACCGGTGGCGGAGATAACGGCGGAGGCGGCGACGGAGGCGATGGTCTGACGAACGACTAGGCCATAGAGGCGCCATGAGTAAAGCAAACGAAAAAAAAGAGAAGCGTATGAAGAAGAAGATCATTGAGATTGCGGTGAAGGTAGTAGTAGCCGCGCTCACGGCATTTCTGACGGCCATCACGACCACGAGTTGCATGGGGTATGGACCTATTGCGCTCTAGTGAGCGCTGTGAATAGTGAATAATCCCCTCGCAGTCCGGACTGCGGGGGGATTCATATTTTTATAAAAACGTTTGGAGATTAAGAAGAAAAAAGCTATCTTTGCGACATCAAACTAAATATAGATTATGGAAGGAATGAAAATGAACATCTGGGGGCTGCTGAGGAATATCCTGCCCTTTGTGACACCCTATCGGTGGCTGATCGTGATAACACTGGTGCTGACGCTCATCGGTTCGCTGATGGCGCAGGTGAACGCCGTGGTGCTGGACCGTGCCGTTGACGCCATCAACGCACTGCTGCAACAGCCGGAGGGATTCCAGTGGAGTCAGGCGGTGAAGATACTGACCGTGATAACCGTGATCCTGCTGGGCAAGGAGGTGATCGGCGCACTGGTGACCTTCTTCCAGCGCTACTACGGCGAGCGGATGCGCATACTGGTGAGCCGCGATATGTCGCTCAGGGTAGTCGACAGGATCCTTTCCTTCCGCATGGCTTTCTTCACCAGCGAGGGCAACGAGACTGGTAAGCTGCAGTCGCGCATCGACCGCGGTATCATGAGCATGAGCAACACGGTGAACAACTTCTTCATAGAGATCCTGCCGCTGTTTACGAGCGCCATCCTCGCCCTGGGACTGATGTTCGCCGCCAACTTCTACGTGGGTCTCGTGGCACTGTGCATCGTGCCCCTCTACTTCTGGGTGACCTATATCCAGGCCGTGAAGATGAAGGGCGGACGCCGCGGCATCTTCGGCGGCCATCAGGCTGTGAGCCAGGGCATCCTGAACATCATCGAGAGCATCACCGTGATCAAGTCGTTCAACCGCGAACAGATAGAGGCCGACCGTCAAGCAGGCATCCAGCGCACAATGACCGACCTGCAGCTGAACACGCGGAAAAAGGCCTATCTGTTTAACGGCCTGAAGAGTTTCCTCGAGCAGATCGGCACCGTGCTGATCATCATCCTGACGGCCTATCTCGTGTTGATAGACTATCCCGGGATGACAATCGGAAAGATCATGTACCACGTGATGCTCTTCGCCAACGTGAGTGCGCCCATCCGACAACTGCACCGCATCTACGACGATATGAACGATGCGCTGATCTATGCCGAGGGATTCTTCGGTATCCTGCAGGCCGACGACGAGGTGGAGCAGACGGGCAAGCACAAGCCGCAGACGGTAAGGGGCGAATTCGAACTGAAGAACGTGGACTTCACCTATTCGAACGGCACACAGGCGCTCTGGGATGTGTCGATGCGCATAGAACCGGGCAAGATAACCGCCCTCGTGGGACTGAGCGGCGCGGGCAAGAGCACGATCGTGAACCTGCTCGACAAGTTCTACCAGCCTCAGCAGGGCACCATCTGCCTGGACGGGGTGCCCTTGAGCGAATGGGACACGGAGTGGCTGCGCGAGAACGTGGGACTGGTGCTGCAGAAGAACCATATCTTCGACGGCTCGATCGAGGAGAACATCAAGTACGGTTGTCCGCAGGCCACGCACGAGGATGTGGTGCGCGCCGCCAAGCAGGCTTATATCTACGACCAGATTGTGGCGCTGCCCCACGGCTTTGAGACGGCAGCCCTGCAACTGAGCGGCGGCCAGCAGCAGCGCATCGCCATCGCACGCATGTTTATCAAGAATCCGCCCATCATCTTCCTCGACGAGCCTACCGCCAGCCTCGACGCCATCGCCACGGAGCAGATCAAGGCCTCGATCGATGCCATCAAGAAGGGGCGCACGGTGATCATCATCTCGCACAACATCGGACAGATCATCGATGCCGACCAGATATACGTGCTCCAGCAGGGTCGCGTGGTGCAGTCGGGCGAGCCCACGGAAGTATATCAGCAGGGTGGACTATACAAGGAGATCTTCGATGCCAGCGCAAGGAGCATGAATGCGGATAAGATTGCTGCTACGACGAGTTTCGAGTGAGCGGCGGACACAAAAAAACCTCACCACAAGGGTGAGGCCCAAAATGGTTGACTAATCATTCGTAAGGTTTAGAACTTTGCCATTTTGATAGCGACAACGGCGCATTCATCGCCCTTGTTGCCATGCTTGCCGCCTGAACGGTCACGCGCCTGCTGCAGGTCGTTGGTGGTCAGGAGCCCATAGACAACGGGGATATTGCTGGTGGCATTCAGACGGGCGATGCCCTCTGTGACACCCTGACAGATATAGTCGAAATGGGGTGTCTCACCACGGATGACGGCGCCCAGGATAATGACGGCGTCGTAACCGTCGTTGAGCGTCATCTGATGTGCGCCATAGATGAGTTCGAACGAGCCGGGAACGGTCTTCACATGGATGTTCTCCGAAAGTGCGCCATGCTTCTCAAGCGTTGACACACAACCTTCGAGCAATGCGCCCGTAATCTCAGGATTCCACTCTGCCACCACGATGCCGAAGATCATGTTCGACGCATCGGGGACAGCCGAGAAATCGTACTCGCTCAGATTATGAAGTGCAGTTGCCATTATTCCTTGCAACGCTCAATGTAAGCATCGATGGTCTGATACTGCATAGAGTTGAAGTACTTATCCTTCACCTCCTGATACAGCTTCAGTGCGTCGGCCTTCTTACCCTGGCTCTCGAGGATCTCGCCTGCCTGGATGAGGAAGGTGGGTGACAGACTGTTGTTGTCGGCCTTCTCAGCAGCCTTCTTCAAGGTAGTAACGGCCTTGTCGAGCTGGTTCAGATGTGCATAGACATTTCCCAGAGCGCCAATGGCTGCGGGAGAAATCATGCTATCGTCGGCACCGTCGAACTTCTCGAGATAGTTGGCAGCCTCCTGCCACTTGTCGAGCTGGGCATAGCAGAGTCCGGCATAGAGGTTGGCCAGATTACCGGCCTTGGTGCCGCTATACTCAGAAGCGACATTGAGGACGCCCTTGAACGAAGCGCTGTCGCCATTGAGAGCCTTCTGATAGTCACCGGCGAGGAAGTACTCCTGACCCTTGGCCAGAACGGTGCTGGCCTTCTCCTCGCGAGGACCAGAATAGTAAGTCTTGTAAAGAACGATACCGGCGATGATCACCACGATGGCAACCACAGCGGCGATAATAGCCTTCTTGTATTTCAGGAAGAAGGCCTCACTCTGACTGATGGTCTGCTCAGCTACGGGAGCAGCCTGTTGGGGTTTGTTGTTATTTGCCATTATCTTATCTATTTTTTTATATTTCGCACGAAACGGCTGCAAAGGTACAAAAAAGAAGTGAAAAGTGAGGAGTGAAAAGTGAAAAATTTGCTACTGCACGACACTTTTAACGTATTTTTGACTCAATATCGCAAAAAAAACTGTAATTTTGCAATATGATTCTGGAAAAATTATCGCTCATCAACTATAAAAACATCCAGACGGCTACGCTGGAACTCTCACCGAAGATCAACTGTCTGATCGGTCAGAACGGTGTGGGCAAGACGAATGTGCTCGATGCCATTTACTATCTCTCGTTCTGTCATTCGGCCAACAATCCCATGGACTCGCAAGTGATCAGACACGGGGAGGAATTCTTCATGATCGAGGGGAAATACAATGAGGATATAGCCATATCCTGCGGCTTCAAGCGTGGCAGCAAGAAGCATTTCAAGAAGAACAAGAAGGAATACAAGCGGTTGTCGGAACATATCGGACTGATACCCGTGGTAATGGTCTCACCCGCCGACACACTGCTCATCGACGGCGGCAGTGAGGAGCGCAGGCGGCTGATGGATATGGTGATCTCGCAGTACGACCGCAGCTATATCGAGCATCTGAACCGTTATAACAAGGCACTGCTGCAACGGAACACGATGCTGAAGGCCGATGATGAACCCAATATCGACGTGATAAGCCTCTGGGAGGAACAGATGGCGATGGCGGGTGAGCAGATCTACCAGAGGCGCGAGGCCTTTGTGAAGGAGATGGTGCCTATCTTCCAGCGGTTCTACGAGACCATCTCGGGCAATCGCGAACAGGTGGCACTGAACTATGTGTCGCACTGTCAGCGGGGACCGTTGCTGGAGGTAATCCAGCGCGACCGCTTCAAAGACCGCGCCGTAGGCTATTCACTGCACGGCATCCACCGCGACGACCTGGAGATTGCGCTCGGCGGCCATCAGATGAAGCGCGAGGGCAGCCAGGGGCAACACAAGACATTCGTGATCGCCCTGAAACTCGCGCAGTTTGATTTCCTCAAGCGCACGAACACGAAGACTACCCCACTCCTCCTGCTCGATGATATCTTCGACAAGCTGGATGCCAAGCGGGTGGAACAGATCGTGAGTCTCGTGGCAGGAAATGAGTTCGGACAGATTTTCATCACGGATACGAACCGAGACCATCTGGATCAGATCCTTTCGGCCTCGTCGCATGACTATAAGATATTCTTTGTGGAGGACGGCAATGTTCAGGAAAGACGTTAAGAACATCAAGGAACTGATTCTCAGGAACCTGAGGGCACAGGGGCTGGAGACGCCACTGTTGCAGAAACGGCTGATAGAGGCCTGGCCGGTGGTGGCGGGCGAAGCTATCAGCAGATATACGGGCAGCGTCAGCATCCGCAACCAGACGCTATACGTGCATCTGACGAGTCCCGCGCTGAGAGCAGACCTCTCCATGCAGCGAAGCGAGTATGTGAAACGGCTGAACGAATATGTGGGAAGTCAGGTGATTTCCGATATCCGTTTTAACTAAATCACCTGATCCACAGGGATATCAAAGGCATCGACCGGCACTTCATCAACCTTCTGGAAATCGAAACAGACACCTAGGGTTCGCACTCTGGGGACAGTCCCTCTGTAATCCGCTGCGCTTCTCACAGCAGGGACAGTCCCCATTGTGCGAAGGAAACGGTCGTAATAGCCGCGGCCGCGACCTAAGCGGTGGCCGGCAGCATCGAAGGCGATGCCTGGCACGAGGATGAGGTCGATGGCGGCGTAGTCGGTGAAGCATTCGCCCACGGGCTCGAGGATATGATAACTACCCTCCTGCAGATCAGCGCGACCTGTGTAGCGGCGCAGTTCCATTGTGTCATCGCCCGTCACCTTCGGCAGCAGTACCGTCTTGCCCTCAGCCACGAGCTCGTCGATCAGGACGTGGGTATTCACCTCGTCGGGTAGGCTGTAATAGGCCATAATGGTCTGTGCCTCAGCCAGCAAAGGCCTCAGTCTGCTGATAACAGGAAGCGACAACTCTTCCAATTGCTGTGGCGTGAATTGTCGCTTTGTCTGTCGTGTCTGTCGTCGCAGGTCGTCCTTACGCATGGGCTATCAACGTGGCTTTGACATGTGTGCTGCGATAGTCGAACGCCGCAGCTACCTTCTGGCTCTGTGTCTTCTCATCAGGCTTGGGGAAAGACGCATTGTTGCGGAAGAGCCTCAGGGTTTCCATGATGGCAGGATCGTCCTGATTCAGATATTCCGTCCACGATTCCTCGTCGAGCATGTTGTAGATGATGCGGCTGTTGATATAGCGCTCCAACAGCTTATAGGATTTCTGGATCATGAGGTTGCGACGCTTCAAGCCGTTCTTGTCTGCCCACGTCACGAACTTCTCAACGGTGTTCTGCCGCTTCAGGTAGTGCTCCAGGCCAGAGGCGCTCTTGAAGTCCTTCATCTTACTGCGGTTCTCGTCGGTATAGTTGAAGGCGAACTGGAGAATCATGCCCGACATAGAGGCTTCCTTGTAATAGGACGTCATGCCCAGCGTGTCTTCAGGCACGAAGATATCGGGTGTGATGCCGCCACCGCCATAGACCACACGACCATTACTGGTGTGGAATTGCGGACCCGTATGCTTAATGCTGTCCTGCGAGAAGAACTCACCATGCTGGTAACGCGACAACAGATCCTCCTCGTAGTTCTTGTCTGCTCCGGAGGTATAGGGTTTCTGTATGCAACGGCCAGAAGGCGTGTAATAACGGGCAACAGTGAGACGGATCATCGAATGGTCGCTGAACTCAATGGGCTGTTGCACCAGACCCTTGCCGAACGAGCGACGGCCGATGATAGTTCCACGGTCGTTGTCCTGAATGGAGCCGGCGAGGATCTCAGAGGCAGAGGCAGAGGCTTCGTCGATAAGCACGACCAGCGGCAGCTGCTGATATGAACCGCGACCGTCGCTGCGGTAATCCTGACGAGGTGACTTGCGACCCTCGGTATAAACTATGAGCTGACCTTTGGAGAGGAACTCATTGGCAATCTGCACGGCCGAAGCCAAGTAGCCGCCCGTGTTGTTGCGCAGGTCGATGACCAGATTAGAGAAACCGTCTTGCGACAGCTTAGCAAGCGCAATCAGCAGTTCAGGATAGGTATTCTCGCCAAAGTTCTTGATCTTGATATAGCCGGTCTTATCGTCGAGCATATAACTGGCCGTCACGCTCTTCGTAGGAATCTCGCCGCGAGTGACAGTGATATGACGCATCGTCTTCTCGCCATAGCGGATGATGCCCAACTTGACCTTCGTATCCTTGGGACCCTTCAACCGATGCATCGCCTCCTCGTTGGTCACGATCTTGCCGACAAAGGGCGAATCGTCGACCTCGACAATCTTGTCGCCGGCAATCAGACCCGCACGCTCAGCAGGGCCGTTGCCAATCACATTCTGCACACGGACCGTATCATATCGGATGGTAAATTCGATGCCCACACCCGAGAAAGAGCCCTTCAGGTCGTCGTTGGCAATCTGCACATCCTTGGCCCCGATATAGACAGAATGCGGATCGAGCTCAGACAAGATCTGCGGCATAGCCTTCTCGACCAGGTCGTTGACATTGATGGTATCCACATACTGGTCGTCGACGATATGCAGCAGGTTGTTGAGCTTATTGCCGCTGGAATTGATGATACTCAGCCGGTTGCCGGAGAAATGGTTGGCATAGAAGGAGCCAACCAATATGCCAAGGACGACACTCAATGCCATCCAAATAGGGGTAAAACGATTTGACTTATTGCTCATCTTCACTATTACTTTTCACTTCCATATATATCACCTCGATGCCAGCCCGTTTAAGCAGGTCGATGCCATCAGTAAGACGGTATTTCTCGCCATAGACCACACGCTTGATACCTGCCTGGATGATCAGCTTGGCACACTCGATACAGGGCGAGGCGGTGATGTAGATCGTGGCACCGTCGCTGTTGTTATTGCTACGGGCCAGCTTGGTAATGGCATTTGCCTCGGCATGAAGCACGTAGGGCTTGGTGACATTGTTGTCGTCCTCACACACGTTCTCAAAACCGCTGGGCGTGCCGTTATAGCCGTCGCTGATGATCATCTTGTCCTTGACCACCAACGCGCCCACCTGACGACGCTGACAGTATGAGTTCTCTGCCCAGATATGTGCCATACGCAGATAACGCTCGTCCAATTTCCTTTGTTTCTCTGTCATCACTTCTTACGTCTTACATCTAACATCTTACTTCTTACATCTCCTGATTCCATTCCGTTTCAGCAAGGCATCGATGGTGGGCTCACTGCCCTTGAAGCGCTTATAGAGCACCATAGGGTTCTCAGTACCACCTTTCGAAAGGATGCAGTCGCGGAACCGCTGAGCCGTCGCGGGATTGAAGATGCCCTCCTTTTTGAACACTGCAAAGGCATCGGCATCGAGCACCTCAGCCCATTTGTAGCTGTAATAGCCGGCCGCATAGCCGCCAGCCATGATATGCGAGAACTGAACGGTCATACAGGTGTCGGGCAGCTGCTCTGTCACCATCGCCTTCTCCCAGGCCTTTTTCTCAAACGGGATGATATCGTCAGTGAATGCATCCTTCTTGGTGTAATAAGCCATATCGAGCAGGCCAAACGACACCTGACGCAAACAGGCGTATGCCACATTGTAGTTACGGCTCTTGACGATGCGGTTGATCAGTTCGTCAGGAAGGGGCTCGCCCGTCTGATAATGGAAGGCGAAAGTGCGCAGGAACTCCTTTTCGATGGCGAAGTTCTCCATGAACTGCGAAGGCAACTCGACGAAGTCCCACCACACATTCGTGCCACTGAGACTCTCGAAACGGGTGTTGGCAAACATGCCGTGAAGCGAGTGACCGAACTCATGGAGGAAGGTCTCTACCTCACCCAATGTCAAGAGGGCCGGCTTCTCTTCCGTCGGCTTGGTGAAATTCATCACCACACTGACCTGAGGACGTATGTTTTCGCCCTTACGATCGATCCACTGGCCTTGATACTCCGTCATCCAGGCACCACCCTGCTTGCCTTTGCGAGGATGGAAATCGGCATAGAAGACAGCCAGGAAAGAGCCGTCCTTGTCGAACACCTCGTAGGCCTTCACGTCAGGATGATAGACAGGGATATCGTTGTTCTGCTTGAAGGTGATGCCGTACAGGCGGTTTGCCAGACCGAAGACGCCATCGATGACCTTCGATAATTCGAAATAGGGACGCAGCATCTCTGCATCGATATTGTATTTCTGCAACTGGAGCTTATGCGAGTAGAAGCCGAAGTCCCAAGGCTCGAGCTTGAAGTCCTTGCCCTCCATCTTCTTTGCGAGTTTCTCAATGGCTGCCACCTCTTTGACGGCCGTGGGTTTATAGGCGACAATCAGGTCGTTGAGCAGTTTATAGACATTGCGTACATTGCCTGCCATACGATGTTTCAACACGTAGTCGGCATAGGTCTTGTGTCCCAGCAACTGTGCCAGTTCGCGTCGGAGATTGATCAGACGCTTGCAGATGTCGAGATTGTTTTCGCTATTGTCGTGGATGCACTCCGTATTCTTGGCCATATACATCTGACGGCGCAGTTCGCGCTGCGTGGAATAGGTCATGAAGGGAGAGTATGAGGGGAAGTCGAGTGTGAACACCCAGCCCTCTTTCTCCATCTCCTTCGCAGTCAGGGCAGCTGCCTCTCGGGCCGTTTCCGGCAGTCCATCAAGCTGCGACTCGTCGGTGATATGAAGCGTGAAGGCCTTGTTCTCCTTCAGAAGATTCTGGGAGAATTGTAAACCCAAGATCGAAGCTTCTTCCGTGAGTTGGCGAAGGCGTTCCTTGCCTGCTGCATCCAAGAGTGCTCCACTGCGCACAAAACCATCGTAGCATTTATCGAGCAGCATCTTCTCCTCAGGCGTCAGTTTACGATGATGCTGGTGAACATATCTAATGCGCTCGAAGAGTTTCTCGTTCAAACGGATATCGTTGGCATGCTTTGTCAATATAGGACTGAGTTTCTGTGCCAAGGCATCCATCTCGTCGTTAGTCTCGGCAGAGAGCAGGTTGAAGAATACGGACGACACACGGCTCAGGAGGTCGTAATAGCCCTCACCGTCCTTCTCGTCATCGATACTGATAATCGTATTGTCGAAAGTCGGCTTGCGCGGGTCGTTGATGATTTTGTCAATCTGCTCATCCTCACGACGGATGCCTTCCAGGAAGGCCTCCTCGTAATCCTCGAGTCTGATACGGTCGAACGGTGCCGCATCATGCGGCGTATTGTAAGGAAAGAAAAACGGATTCTTTCGCTCTTTCTGTTCACTCATCTTTCTATACTAACGTTTATGAACTGCAAAGGTACAAAAAAAGCGAAAACATCGCAAATTGCAGCCTATTATTTTATATTATTTCACATCAGCAGCCGTTCCATCAGCGGAATTATCACTCTTCCCCGTCGCAAAACAATCTTTCCCTCACGTTGCAAGGCATTGAGTGCACGACTGACATCCAGACGGCTGTCATTGAGTTCATCGGCCAGACGATTCATCAGGATATGAAACACTTTGGGGCCTGCCGGATAAATGCAATGCTGGACAAAAAAGCGGACAATACGGTCTTCTAATGAGTCAGGCACATGCTGCCATAACAGACGGGATGTCTTCTGAGTCTGTGTGGCAAACATATTCAGAAGGTTCAGACGGAACACAAGAAAATCCTCAGACAAGCGAAGTATCTCATCCTTGCCGACGATGATGAAGCTGGCATCTGTCTGAACGATATAGGTATGGGTGTAACGTTGTGTATAGCCGAAAACGACCTCAGGCTGCAGAATGACGGGAGCCTCCAACAGTTCCTCGACCATGTAGCCACGATCATCGGCCATTGTCTTCACAAGGAGCGTTCCATTGATCATGAAATACAACTGGCGGCAATCATCCCCTTCGGTAACGACCGTGGAGCCTGCATCAATCTTTGAGAATCCGAAACGCGTATGACCTGCCACAAGTTCCAGGTCATCACGACTCATCCCCTGAAACAAAGGGAACAGAAGAAGTTTCTCATATATCTGCAAAGTGGCCATAGGCTGTCACTCCACTATTTTGTCCTTTAACGAAGGAGAACACCAGACGGCATTCTGACCTTTATCGTCGGAATAGATAAAGTAGACCATCAGTTCGGGATGGCGCTCCAACACCTTCTTCGCACCTTCGATACCTAGTACCATGAACGAAGTGGCATAGGCATCGGCCGTTGCACAGTCTTTGGCCAGAACGGTAGCCGACAACAAAGAATGCTGAACGGGATAGCCAGTCTTAGGATCAATCGTATGGGCATATTTCTTACCGCCCTTGTAATAGAAATTACGATAATTCCCACTCGTAGCCATCGCCAGATCAGTGACATTGAGCACACTCTGGATCTCGCTCTTCACCGAAAGAGTGTCATCTGTAGGCTTCGTCACACCTATCTTCCAAGGCAATCGCTGGGGGTTGACACCACTGGTGACAATCTCACCGCCAATCTCTACCATGAAATTCTTCACACCTTGCTGTCGCAGGAAATGAGCCACAACATCAGAGCCAAAACCTTTGGCGATGGCAGAGCAATCGAGCATGATGTCCGGCATCTGCTTCACAACACGCCCGTCTGCCAAGGTCACTTTCTCATAACCAATCAACCGGCGAAGGCTATCCACCTGATGACGATCGGGCTGGGTGCCATTCTTAAAGCCGAATCCCCAGGCATTGACCAATGGGGCAACCGTGATGTCGAATGCACCATCTGTCTCACAGGATATCTCCATAGCTTTGTTGAAAACCGTCAGGAACATCTCGTCGGGCTCCACATCCTGATTCTGGTTGATGGCCGTAATGATGCTATGGTCATTGAAAGGAGACAAAGAATTGTCGACTTTCTGCAGTTCTGCCTTAATGGCCTGATGTAGATCGGAGTCACATTCGTATGTGATATTATAAACAGTACCAAAGACCATACCAGAATTGGTCTGATAAGGCATTGCCCGCTGCTGGCGGATGATCAATACCGTTCCAACGATCAACAAGATCAGGAATGGCAACTGCCAGATAAGCTTCTTCTTGTTCATATATCAATTATCACATTGAATGTTCCTCCAAGACGCGTGTCGCTATTGACCCCAAATCCCGGAACATACCACGTCCGTCCGATGATGCCATCATTATGGGAGATGCGCCGCTTATAACGCACACTCCATCCTAAATGCAACGGTCCCCAGATGGTAGCATCAGCCCCAAGAGCAACTTCCAGCCAGTGGAAATTGCACTGTTCATCCTTCACACCAAAGCCTGTGTCCCACTTCCAGACCGGATCTTTGAAATTATCACGAGACAAATCAACCTTATAGGATGTATAAGCATAGCGCAGACCAGCATAAAAGCGATAGGGACCATGCTTCTGCTTCAACAGGTTCTTATCGATTCCAATACGGAAATAGGGAGCGGATGTCTCATATCGGATATGCGTTACAGGATCGTCTGTATGACTCGCCTTGCCATAACCAAGTTCTGCAATCGGGAACCACTCATCATGAAGATTGATGCGCAAGGCGCCCTCGTACTGACCATAATCAGACAATTCCATCATCGCCAAGCCTGCCAAATCAAAGGATACGGCAAATCCGCGGAAAAGCGGAATCGAGTCCTTCTGTAGTGAGAAGAACTTGAACTGTGCCGATGCTGATACCGATACCAATAGCAGCAGACTAATTGCCAGTCTTCGGATAGAGATAGAAATGAACGGTTTGGACATCATAATCTACTGATGTATTGATAAGTACAAGCGAATCGATGGCGTTGTGAGTATGTCTCACAGCCGTCAGTTCATGAAAGAAGGCAGCGGCACAGTCTACTGATTCGAAATGGGGGATATCATCCTTCTTGATCCATACAGTATCGATCACAGTCTTAGCACTATCCTTGAAGCAAAAATAGAGGATATCCTCAGGATGAGAATAACTGATAGGGAGACTGAATGACGACCTGCCTGTCAGTCTGTTGAGAATAGTGGTCTTATTCTCATCACGCGTCGTAATGTCGAGTACAATGTTTTTGCCGTCAGCAATCGTAGTGACTACTGATAAAGAATCCTTTAATGACAAAGCAGCCCCCGCCTTGTCGCGGATTTCATATTGCACAGAGACCGTATTCTGAACAGGGCAATCAATGGTGGAACAAGAAGATATGACAACAGATGAGAGATAAGCGAATAATAGCTCCACCCCACACAACCATCTGTTCATCTTTGGCATTCCCAGTCTGAATCGCTTACCCATCACTTGCCATTTAATAGTTCTTCAATCTGATAGTCATTCCGCCCCTGAGAAGAGCGGCTTACCAAATCGGCAACAAATCCCGTCAGGAACAGTTGTGTACCAATGATCATCATCGTCAGGGCGATGTAGAAGAAAGGTGAGTCTGTCACCAGACGTTGAGGGATATGATTGGCCAGGCACCAAAGTTTGTCTGCTCCAATATAGAACGCTGCCACAAAACCGATGAAGAACATCAGGGTACCCAAGAAGCCAAACACATGCATAGGTTTCTTACCAAAAGTACTCAGGAACCAAAGGGTCAGCAGGTCCAGATAGCCATTGACGAAACGGTTCAGCCCCATGAACTTCGAAGAGCCATATTTGCGGGCCTGATGCTGCACGACCTTCTCGCCGATCTTGTCGAAACCTGCATTCTTGGCCAGATATGGAATATAGCGATGCATCTCGCCATAGACCTCAATATTCTTCACGACATCCTTACGATAGGCTTTCAAACCACAATTAAAGTCATGCAGATTCCTGATGCCGCTGACTTTGCGGGCTGTGGCATTGAATAATTTCGTGGGAAGGGTCTTGGAAATAGGGTCGTAGCGCTTCTGTTTGTAGCCGCTCACAAGATCATAGCCTTCCTCCTTAATCATCCGGAACAGTTCCG
Source organism: Prevotella sp. (assembly GCA_016290175.1). Taxonomy (GTDB): domain Bacteria; phylum Bacteroidota; class Bacteroidia; order Bacteroidales; family Bacteroidaceae; genus Prevotella. The sequence goes on from JAEETD010000067.1 coordinate 13,507, forward strand.
GTATCTCATCAGGTGAATCCTGCAAGTCGGCATCCATCGTGATGACCACGTCACCCTGAGCCTGTTCGAAACCACAATAAAGCGCAGGACTCTTACCATAGTTGCGACGGAACTTGATGCCTTTCACCTGATCAGGCTGTTTACTATGCAGATCTGAAATGATCTCCCATGAACGGTCTGTAGAACCATCATTAATAAAGATCACTTCATAACTAAAGCCATTGTCCTTCATCACCCGCTCTATCCATGCATAGAGTTCTGGAATTGATTCATCCTCATTATAGAGAGGTATTACGACTGATATATCCATTATTACGATTTACTTTTCTCTATTCACTCGTTTGACACTCCGCTGCATAATCAAGCCTAAAGGAAGACCTATTATAAAGCCTAACGAAATATTGATTGTCAACATGTTCAACGCGTAGTCTATCGGACGGGTATTCGCCATCTCCTGCAGGCTATCATCCACCATCTGCGTCATTCCGTATTGCTTCAGCACTTGCTGCATCTCTTCTGACGATACCATCTTTGAGAACTGACTCAACAGGAAACCATGATCCATAAAGGCGAAATAAAGATACTGGGCGATAGCAAAAAGCACGCCTCCATAGAAAAACACAAATACGGTATAGGCATATCCACGACGGAATGAAATCACCCCCTCCCGACCATAATCCCGGAATTTGCTAAGGCGTTCACCAACAAAAAACGGGGTATAGCACATCAGGAAAAAAGCAGCGAGACCAAGCAGTTGGTTCGACACACCTATTATATATAATAGGAACGTCGCAACCCACAGCAAGGCAAGCAGAGCACCATCCTGACGGGCAAACGCTTTCAATTGTACATATTCTATTGGAGTCATCGGCTGCAAAATTACGCATTTTTCCGCACATATCGAGTGCTTTGACTCAAAAAATAGTTAAAAAAGTCATGCAGCAGCATTTTTTTCACTATTCACTATTCACTATTCACTTTTTTATTGTACCTTTGCACCCGCAAAACGGGCAAGTCCTGTACGGCCAGCTCCCTTTGAATCCCCCAGGGTGGGAACACAGCAAGGGTATTAGGTTGTAGCGGCGCGATGCAGATCGCTTGTCCACCCGCCTCTTTAGCTCAGTTGGCCAGAGCACGTGATTTGTAATCTCGGGGTCGTTGGTTCGAATCCGACAAGAGGCTCTCAAGAAGGATTGGATTAGCCAATCCTTCTTTTATTTGGACTCACTACTATTTGGGCTCAACATGCACCGCCACATGAGTTTCTGCCCCATAGTGATCACGAAGCAGATTCTCCACCTCCGAAGCTTTATCGTGAGCTTCTCGAAGAGAGACATCACCATCCATAAGGATATGCAGCTCTATCGCATAATGATTTCCCAACCGTCGTGTTCGCAGATCATGGGGCTTCACATCTCCTGGCAAAGATGCGACTAAATTAAGGATTTCCTCTTCTACTGAGTCAGGCAACGATTGTTCCATCAGATCACCAATACCATTACGAAGCAAATCAATAGAAACCTTTACAATAAAAGCTCCCACTACAACAGAAGCAATGGGGTCAAGCACTGTCCAACGCTGACCTAGAAAAATAGCGCCACCAATACCAATTGCTGTGCCAACGGATGACAAGGCATCGCTCCGATGATGCCATGCATTCGCTTCTAAGGCCTGGGAATTTAACTCACGGGCTTTCACCATCGAATAATGATAGACACCCTCCTTTAAAACAATGGATAATAGAGCTGCCCATAGAGCCAAAAGGCCCGGCGCTTCTAATTGTCCCCCATTAGCCCAAAAGATAATGTTCGTCGTACCATTATATATGATACCTATCGCAACGGCTAATAAGGCGAAACCTATCAAGGTCATTGCAAGTGTCTCATATTTGCCATGACCATAATCGTGAGATTTATCCTTAGGCTTTCCACTGATACGGACAAATACCAATACGACAATATCGGTAACAAAGTCAGATAACGAGTGAACGGCATCTGCTACCATAGCGGAACTATGTCCTAAAATACCCGCAATGAACTTAAAGAGCAAAAGGACAACGTTAACAACGCCGCCAACCAAAGTTACCTTATATATTTCGCGATTTCTTTCCATTATTGCTCGAACAATCCTTTGAAGAAACCTCCTACGGCCTTGCCAGCACGACCAGCAGCCTTGGAAATACTATCGCCAGTTGCTTCAAGACTATCACTAAAACGATCGCCACGATATTCGAGAAGTTTTTTAGTATATCGTCCCTTCAAACGATTATACTCTTCAACCTGCAAATCATTAAGTTGAGGTTTCAATCGTCGATACTCATGCATCAACGTATCTTGACGGGCAATTAATGAATCAGCCAAAGACTTTTTCAACGAAGGTTGGGATACTACGAAAGATACGAATTTACGATAGTCATTCATAAACTTCAAGGTATCTGACACTTGCTGCTGTGCATAAACTTCTCCTATGAACACCAGCATACAAAATATAATCAAAACTTTTTTCATGTTATCTTGAATTTATAATTTACAGAGCGCAAAGGTACAGAATTATTTCGAATACTATTGCAGTATCTACAATAAAAAAGCAGAAAAAAGTTAATCAGCCGTTAAAAACGAAGAAGCCCCGGGTCATTTCTGACTCAGGGCTTCACAAATGAAAGATGGCGGCCTCCTACTCTCCCGCATTGCATTGCAGTACCATCGGCGCAGGCGGGCTTAACTTCTCTGTTCGGAATGGGAAGAGGTGGGACCCCGCTGCAATAACCA
>JAEETD010000015.1 GCA_016290175.1 Prevotella sp.
CCTTTGCGGTGGGGCAAAGGGTTCGAATCATCTCACTGGTTGTGCCGTCGATATTAAGTGCTATGGCCCTGAGCAGATGATCCGTATGGCTGGCATCCTACTCGACATCTCTGATGGTACCCATCGCAATTTCGATGAACTCATCCAAGAGAAGCGCGGCACCACCTATTGGATCCACTTCGCGGTGAGGCCCGAGGACCGCTCGGCGACGAAAGGAGACGCTTGCCAGAGCAAGAATCGGAGAAAGATTCTGTTCGATTGCAGGTAATCAAAAAGGGTGTGCCATTTCTGGCACACCCCCTCTTGTTGATTTCAGCTATAAAAGATTTACTCGATGTAGACAAGGGCCTCGTCTTCCATCACGCTCTGGCCGACCTTCACCACGATGGCGCTGATCTTACCAGCCTTCTCGGCCTGCAGGGCATTGGCCATCTTCATGGCTTCGAGCACGACGACAGTGTCGCCGGCTGCGACCTCCTGACCAACCTCCACAGGGATTTCTGTGATGACACCGGGCAGCGGAGCCTTGATGGCGGTGCCTGTAGCAGAACCGGAGGCAGCGGCTGAACCGCCCTCTTCGGCTTCGTCTGCGGCTTTGCGCACTACAGGCTTCGGTTTCTCGGGCTCGGCCTGCTTCTCCATCTCCACGGTATATTGTTCACCATTCACGGTCAGCGTGGCGATGTTGTCAGTGATGTCGCTGATCACCACCTCGTACTTGTTGCCGTTGATTGTATACTTATATTCATTCATAACCTTTACTTGTTTTTAGGGTTGTGGTGTAAACGACAGCGCGTAGCCGTTCCACTGAGTCGGATGGGCATCGATGGTGATGATGCCTGGCTCGCGGTCGTGAACGTTATTGCCCAGGTGCTCGTGCAGAGCCAGGGCAATGGCTGCATATACTTCGTTGTTCATAAGCGATTACATTGGGATATTACCATGTTTCTTGGCGGGCAGGGCGTCGCGCTTGGTAGCGAGCTGTGCCAGACCGCGGCAGATGCGGAAACGGGTGTTGCGAGGCTCAATCACATCATCGATGTAGCCGTACTTGGCTGCCTGATACGGATTAGCGAAGAGCTCGTTGTACTCGTCCTCCTTCTCGGCGATGAAGGCCTTCACGTCCTCACCGGCTTCCTTCTTGGCCTTTGCCTCCTTGGCATACAGCACGGCAGCGGCACCAGAGGCACCCATCACGGCGATCTCGGCAGAGGGCCATGCGTAGTTCAGGTCGGTGTGGAGCTGCTTGGAGCCCATCACGATGTGAGAACCACCGTAGGACTTACGCAAGGTAACGGTGATCTTGGGAACGGTAGCCTCGCCGTAAGCGTAGAGCAACTGTGCTCCGTGCAGGATGACGGCATTGTACTCCTGGCCTGTACCTGGCAGGAATCCGGGCACGTCGACGAGCGATACGATAGGAATATTGAAGGCGTCGCAGAAGCGGACGAAACGAGCTCCCTTACGAGAGGCGTTCACGTCGAGCACACCAGCATAGCATGAAGGCTGGTTGGCCACGATACCTACGCTCTGACCGTTGAAGCGGGCGAAACCGACGATGATGTTCTTGGCGAACTTAGGCTGCACCTCGAAGAACTCGCCATTGTCGGTAATGGAAGCGATGACCTTGTACATATCATAAGCCTCGTTGGGGTTCTCGGGGATGATTTCGTTGAGGGTATCCTCCATACGGTTGATGGGATCGTCGCACTTACGACGGGGAGCCACCTCCATATTGTTCGAGGGGATATAGCTCAGCAGCATCTTGATCATCTGCAGGCCTTCCTCCTCAGTCTTTGCGGTGAAGTGGGTCACACCCGACTTTGTGGCGTGGACGGAGGCACCACCGAGGTGCTCCTGGTCGATATCCTCGCCAGTCACGGTCTTCACCACCTTCGGACCTGTCAGGAACATATAGGATGTGCCTTCCATCATCAGGGTGAAGTCGGTAAGGGCAGGGCTGTAAACGGCACCACCTGCGCAAGGACCGAAGATACCTGAAATCTGAGGAATCACACCTGATGCCAGGATGTTGCGCTCGAAGATCTCTGCGTAACCAGCCAGGGCGTTGATACCTTCCTGAATACGGGCACCACCTGAGTCGTTGATACCAATCACGGGGGCTCCCATCTTCATGGCCATATCCATGACCTTGCAGATCTTCTGGCTCATGGTCTCAGAGAGAGAACCTGCATGAACGGTGAAGTCCTGTGCGAAGATGAATACGAGACGGCCTTCGATGGTACCGCTACCGGCTACGACACCGTCGCCAAGGAACTGCTTCTTCTCCATGCCGAAGTTGTGGCAACGGTGCTCCTTGAACATGTCGTACTCCTCGAACGAACCTTCGTCGAGCAGCATCTCAATGCGCTCACGGGCTGTGTACTTTCCACGTTCGTGCTGTTTCTGGATGGCTTTCTCACCACCACCGAGGCGTGCTTGTTCACGCTTCTCGATCAATTGCTTGATCTTTTCTAATTGCTTGCTCATTGCTTTATTAATTATTCACTTTTCACTATTTCATTCCGGGTGCTCGCAGAGTTCTGTGAGGATACCACAAGTTGACTTCGGATGCAGGAAGGCGATGTTCAGACCCTCAGCACCTTTGCGGGGCTTCTCGTCGATGAGGCGTACGCCCTTCTCAGACACTTCTGCCAAGCCTTTGGCAACACCGTCTTCTACGCAGAATGCTACGTGGTGAACACCTTTGTTGCCTTTGTCGAGCCACTTCTGGATGGTGCTCTCGGGTGATGTCGGCTCCAAGAGCTCCAGCTTCACCTCGCCACACTTCAAAAAGGCTGTCTTTACCTTCTGGTCTTCTACTACTTCTGTTGCATAACACTCCAAGCCCAGTACCTCTGTGAAGTACGGCAGGCTTTCTTCAATGCTCTGGACTGCGATGCCCAGGTGCTCAATGTGAGAAATCTTCATATCTTAAAAAATTAGTGTATATTTATAAATGATGTGCAAAGGTAAGAAATAAAGTGGAGAATAAGGAGAAACCATGTTTTTTTTAGGCTTTTTTTATACTAAAACAAAGATTGCCACCCAAATGAGCGGCAATCTTCGTATCTATCGGCTTGTTTTTACCTTATTGTTACTTGATAAAGAGTGTCGGGAATCTGTCAACGCCCTCAAGACTTCTGTACCAGTCTTTTTTAACATTCATATCATGAGCCCATTCCAGGAACTCAGGATAGGCAGTCTTGATACTCGATCCTTCTTTAGGATAGTTGAACCGCATGGGGACGATGATGGCGAATGGAGCATGGCCTTGATCAGGCATATGTACCTCTTTGCCAGTAGTCACATTCTCGATATAGATGCTTGCAAGGAAATCTTCGATTTTCACACCTTTTTCAACAGTAATGTCTCTTGAAAAACCACTTGAGGAATAACCGCCAATCTGAGTGTTGCAGAATGGGTTTTCATCTGTGAGACCTAAAAGCTCATGAATCTCCTTACCATTGAACGCGTCAGCATTCGTTTTTCCAACTACACCATGTATCTTTACGAAATCCTTAGCTCCGCAGGCAGCAAGCGTCAGCTTGATTTTTGTATCGTTCACACGCTTTGCCACAAGTACTACATCGTTCATGTCGTAGTCTGCAGTCTCGGCTCTGTCCTCAAAGCACATGGTGTACATTGCCTGTTCTACATCTGGCGACACCTCTGACAGTTTAATCTGGGTACCTTGCTTGACCTCAATAACCATATCGCTGAAGTTAAGGTCTGAACCATCTTCGAAGCAGAGATAGGTGCGGCCGTTTACACTGTGCATACAGATACGGGGACTGTTCCAATCCATACCATTGGCGGATTTACCATAGACCTTTTCAGTATCACCCTTATCATTGCTAATAACATCCTGTGCAATTTTATTATCGATGACATTGAAATAGTGCCCGATGAGATGGTTTACCTCTACGTTTAGTTCACCAAAACCATAAGTACATCCACAGGAGTTGTTGAAGATGTTACCCTTGCTCTTTCTATTCATGAATCCGATCTTGTAGCCCTTTGGGATCACGGGACTTCCCCATGCACCAGAAACGGGAGTGCCATCACCATAATAGGGGAGAAGATATTCTCTTTCTCTCTTGAATGTGGCGGCGTTATCATTCCAAAAACACCAAACAGCCTTGAACTTAGGCAGACTCTTGATATAGTTGGCGAGTGCTTTGGCTTCCGTTGGAGCCGTGGCCGGATTGTAATAATAATAATAAATAAAATTTGAACCGGCCTCATTCGAATTGAACTGAACAGGGACAAGAAGAAGGGGGTTGCCGTCGCTAGTCAACTCGTTGAATTCCTGGAAATACGCATTCTGCTGAATGGTGTTATACCAGTTGTTGGATTTGCCATTAATACCATCTCCCACCTTTTTGAGGTATTTTTCCACATCGTATTTAATTGTTGTAAGATCCACAACGTCGGTGACATCACGTCGGATGGCGCCTTCCTTCATCACCCATCCACCTTCTCCTTCAACGGACTTATGCGCCCATACCATGTCGTTAGCCCATGAATTGTCTTTCCATGCTGTATACCATCGGGATTTACTTTTGTCATCTTTAATACATATTCCATACTTGTTGTTCTGAGATTCCTCAGCACGCAAAGCGTTGAATGACTTGGTGCCTTCGCCGAGAACAATTGTTGCGGGGAACCCGCCTACTGCTGCAGCAGCACGCGTACGGGCACCGTTACTGTTATTAGCCTGGAAATCAACTTCCTGGCTTTCAATGTCGAATACCTTGATGAAATATTCACCTTCGTCGCTCACACAGGCAGCCACCAATTGTGTCAGATAATCAGGTGCCTCGTAGGAGAGTGTTACCTGCTGTCCGGGCTGGCAGTCCATGCTGCTGAGCACCATTGCGTCTTCATTGCTGAATGGCGTTTCGGTGAGCACTTCCACCCTTACGATATTCTTCAGATCTGCATTGGCGGTAATTGTCACGCTACCCTGACGGATAGGTCTCCAATTCTGATTGGGATCAATGTCAATACCCAACTGATTTTTAGCTTGTTGATTAGCAACTTCCGTAGCAACTTGGGTTGCGTCAAATTGATATTTGCCACATGACACCATCATAGCTGTTGCAGCTAAAAGGAATAGACTTTTGAACTTCATTGTTTACTATAATTTTATTTATTTCATTGTTTTGGGTGCAAATTTAAGAAAATCTTTTGAATTATATCTATAAACACAAGAAAAACGTATCAAATTAACATTATTTAAAATTCAAAAGTAACTTTTCCGTTAATTTGGCGTCCTGTGAGGTAATTTGGTACTGCCCATTGGCGTGAACTGACATCTGTGACCCAATAGTAACTATTTACGTTGGAGATGCCAAACAGATTGAGACAATCGACACCTAGCCAAAGGTTTTTCAGTCCCTTTCCGTCTTTGATAGCCCGGAAGTTCAAACCGATGTCTGCACGCTTGTAGGCTGGAGCCCGGAAGTTCTGTCGCTCAATGCCTCTGTGAGGTGCACCGAATGGGAGTCCGTCAGCATAAGCCAGTCTGAGTGTCATCCGCCATCGGTCAGTGCCTGGGAAATAGTCTGTGAAGTGCAGGTTGATGGCCCATTTCTGATCTGTGGGCTGAGGGAAAGAAACCCCGTTCATCTTCATCTGTGCTTTCATCAGCGAGAAGGTGAGCCATGAATCTGTGCCAGGCACGAACTCTCCGTATAGCTTCAGGTCGAGACCAGCGGTATAGCCAGAGGCCAGATTCTCACCGTAATAGGTCACCTTCACGTTCTGGATGTTGTAGGGAATGAGGTTTGACAGCGCCTTGTAATATACTTCTGTGGTAAAACGGAAAGGACGGTCGAGCATCTTAAACCGATAGTCCATCGCAGCGATAAACTGTAGTGAGCGCTGGCTCTTAATCTTCTCATTCAGTTTGGCTATTGTAATGCCGTTCTCTGTTACTGTATCACGCATCTCCTTGTAGAAAGGTGCCTGATAATAGAGTCCCGTGGCAAAGCGGAAGGTCAGATCCTGGTTGAAGGCAGGCACGATGGCCAGCGATGCGCGGGGCGAGACGATGGTTTCCTTGCTAAACGACCAGTTGGCGAGTCTTACTCCATAGTTGAGGGTGAAGAAGTTCTCTCCCTTGGCAAACCGGTAGGTGTCTTGCACGTACGCTTCAATCCGGTGACTCTTCACGTCGTTTTTCGAACTGAGGGTGTAGATCAGGTCGAGGCGTTCGGCAGAGTGGGGGATGGAGTAGCCGCTGGAGTCGCGCATTTCATATTCACGGGCCTGTTCGCTGATGCGCTCCGTCTTGTAGGTGATGCCCGCTTCCATGTCGTGCTTTTGCGTCTTGTGGTTGGCCATGAGTTTGAAACTGACCACATCTGCTGTCAGATAGTTGCGGGCATGTTCCATATAGGTACCCACGCCCAGTTGCTCCGACGATTCCGTATCATCGAGCCAATACTGTCCCAGGATATCGTAGGTCTCCTTCTCTTTTGTATGGAAGGCTGATGTCAGGAATTTTATCTTGGTGGAATCGCCAAAGTTACGGGTGATGGAAGCTGTGCCGAAGAGGGTGCGGAAGACATCCTTTTCCTGACCGTCGAAATAGACCTTAAACGACTTTACATCTTCCATCGTACCAAACGATGTCTCTCGATCCGTGGGCTTGAAATTGTAATGATTCTCAGATATGTATCCGATGATATCCAAGGCCCATCTGTTATTAGGTGTATAGCTTATATATGTCTGATAATCAAAGAAATTAGGCCTATACTCTCCAGTTGTTTCTAGGGAACCTAGCAGATAGCGGTTGGTCTTGTAGCGCAGACCGTGACTCATGGAGAATTTCTTATTGCTCATGCCTAAGTATCCGCTGGCTCCCAGCAGCGATGCTGTGGCCGATGCCTCAAACCGCTTTGGACGACGATAGTTGATATCGAGTGCTGACGACATTTTGTCACCGTATTTCGCCTCGAATCCGCCACTCGAGAATCCGATTTTCTCCACCATGTCGGGATTGATGATTGAGAGACCTTCCTGTTGTCCGCTGCGTATGAGCAGGGGCCGGTATATCTCCACATTATTGATATAGACGGAGTTCTCGTCGAAGGAGCCTCCGCGGACATTGTACTGTGACGATAGCTCATTATGCGACGAGACACCTGCCTGCTGCTGGATCAATTCTTCAACCGCATTGCCAGTGGTCGAGGGACTTTGTTTCGCGTCTTCGATGTCGAGTTGTTCAGTGCTGGTGGTTTGTCGCCGTTTCTCGGTGATGGTCACTTCGCGCAAGGCTTCCATCGGTCGCATCACGATCTGTACGGTCAGATTGCCCCTCGGCCTGCGGAACACCCGTTTCCTTGTGGCATAGCCAATCATCGAGAAGCGTACCTCTACGGAGTCGGCACTGCTCAGGGTGATTGAGAATTCGCCCTGTAGGTTGGTCATCGTCACCTTGCCCTGTTCCAGGCACGACACCGTCACCAGTTCCAGGGCATTGTTATCCTCATCGATAACCTTGCCCTTCAGTGTGAAGTTGTCGGCCCTGACCGTCAGATGTATCAGCATCATGACTGTCAGCAAGAGATATGTCTTCGTACGCTTCATCAGATATTATAACGCGTTTTTTCGCCGTTTTGTTGTGCTGTGGATAAAAAAGTGGTCAAAATGTTTGGCTTTCTCGTGAAAAGTCCGTATCTTTGCCCAACTTATTAGCAACAACGGAAACCAACAACATGAATAATATGACTCAAAAGTTTTTCAAGACTGTCATCCTGTTAATTGTTCTGATGACGGCCATTCCCGCAGCAGCCACCAAGGTTTTAAGGCTCAGCGTAATCGACAAGAACTATCTTATGGTTCATTTCCGTGATGGTGAAGTGCATTACCGCGATGACGGTACGGGTCCCAGCGCCTATCTGGGCCATTCTTTTTCCGAAGGTGACGACACGCTCGTTGTCTTTGGCGAGCGTATGAAAACCGACCGTGCCCAGCAGGCAGCCCTTTGGCGCATCAGTTCCAGCGACGATAAAGCCTTCGGTTCCGTCCGTCCCCAGCATGTATGGCGTAAGTCGAAGCCGATGAACTTCGATCACACCCTCACTGCTGAGCTCGATCACTGGTTGTTCCTCCAGTTGCCGAAGGCGATGAAGCAGGGATGCACCTATACCGTCACTATTCCCAAGGGCATCGGTGCCGACGAGACCACCTCGCTCTCCGTCTGCTTCGACATCTGGAACACGCAGTCGGAAGCGGTCCATGTGAATATCATTGGCTATGTACCTTCCGAGGAGACCCATGCTGCCGATCTCTATCAGTGGTTGGGCGATGGCGGACAGCGCGACTACAAGGGCTTCGAGGGACGGAAAGTTTATTTATATGATGTTAAAAAGGATATAAAGTGGGACGCCGGCACGGTGAAGTTCTGGAAGTCCGCCGCCGCCTCTGAGCACGAGGCCGGCAAGAAGGCCCTCATCGGCACCGATGTGTGGAACATCGACTTCCGCGGTCCCTTTGCAGGCCGTTACCGTCTGGTGGTTGAGGACGTGGGCTGCTCGATGGACTTCGACATCTCGCCGAACGTCTACTTCGAGCCTTATCGCTACTCTGTTCGTGGCTATTATTACATGCGTCTCGGAGAGCCGAAGGATCCCGAACACGTCTGGCCAGTACCTCGTCAGCCACAGTTCATCCCCGATGAGGATCCCAAGGAACTGACCGTCTATAAGACCGACCTCACCCCGTGGAGTCCCGAGTGGCGCCAGCTGCGGACGGATGTATGGGATGAGCCTCATTTCAAGAAGGCCGAGGCTTCTATCTTCTGGCAGCACCGCCTGCCAGGCAACCCCGTGAATACCGTTGTGAAAGGCGGCCATTCAGATGCCTTCGACTGGGATCGCCATCTGGCTCACGTCAGCAATATCTACGACATGCTGCTGCCTTGTATTCTTTCCGACGGCCGGCTTATCGACGATAATCTCGGTATCCGTGAGAGCGGTAACGGCATTCCCGACCTCATCGACGAGGCCCGTAACGAGGTAGACTTCTTCCTTTCTATCCGTGATGGCGAAGCCTATTCACAGGGCGTTACCAACCCTTGCTCCGACTGGACCGTGATGTTCCAGGCTGGCTGCACCACGATGGCTGCCTGGGCGAATGCTGCCAACTGTGCCGTGCTTGCAGAGGCCTTCCGCTTGCAGCATAATGACTCCCTCCGTACCTATTACACTACCGAAGCCATCAGGGCCTTCCGCTTCGCAGAGAAGCAGGAGAACCTGCAGCTCGACGACCTGCAGGACATCGGTAGCATGCAGATGCGTGGACGTGATTTCCGTCAGCTGGCTGCTGCCTTCCTCTATAACCTCACCGGTGAGCAGGAGTGGGAGACCGTCTTTGCAGAAGAGAGCATGATCAAGTCGCCCACATCGCCGCTCTTCAGTCGTGGTCGTCAGGGCTTCTTCGGTGTTGGCGTCACCAATCAGTACGGTGCCCGCGAGGTGCCTTTCTGCCAGCTCTGGGCAGCTGCCGCCTACCTTACTTGTCCTCATCCCCGTCACCACGCCACGCTCTACGACAATCTCCGCGCCAGCATCAACGCCCAGGCCGAGAGCTATAACATCAGCCACATGGCCGAGCGCCCCTCGCGTAGAAGTGCTAATGACAGTCGCTGGCAGGTGTCGCAGAACCTCCAGCTTGTGATGATGGCCCACTACATGGCCGACAATGATGCCCGTAAGCGCGAGCTGGAGCATGTCATGTTCACCGAGGCAGGGTGGGCGATGGGACGTAATCCTGGGAACATCGTTGAGATGACAGGTCTGGGTGAGCGTCATATCACCGACTGCTATACCACAGGTCGTAACGATGGTGCGCCTGAGTGCCATCCCGGACAGACACCCTTCAATGGCACAGAGACCTGGTCTCCCGGCCATAACGGTGGCGATGCGCAGGTCATTCTGAAATACTGCTATCCCGAGTGGGATAAGGGCTGGCCTCGTCAGGAGTCCTATTTCAACCAACGCTATTTCTGGGTTAACGGTGAGTTCACGCCTCGCGAGACCATGCGTGGTAAGATGGCTCTGCTCGGCTACCTGAATGCCGTCGCCCAGCAGCAGAAGACCATTGCGGTGCTTTATGAGAACGATGTCCATTGTGCCATCGACAACTACGCCCGTCTGGCAGGCTTGCGCGAGACGTTTGCCTCTGACAACAGCGTGGACATAGCCCTCGTCAGCTGCGGTGATTTCCTGCAGGGCGGTGTGGCAGGCTCCATCTCCAAGGGACAGTACATCGTCGACATTCTCCGTGAGATGGATTACACGGCCATCGGTCTGGGTAACCACGAGTTCGACTACGGTGTGCCCCGCATGAATGAACTGCTCAGTCAGGTGGATGCCCCGATTGTCTGTGCCAATTTCTTTGAAGCAGGATCGCCCATTCCTTTCTATGCGCCCTACATCATCCGCCAGTTGGGTGGCCGACGTGTTGCCTTCGTGGGAGCACTCACCAGCGAGACCATGCGTGCAGAGGCCTATTCCTTCTATGATGACGACGGTCTTCTTCTCTACGACCTGAAGCCCCGTGAGATAGCCCGCATCGTGCAGCAGGCTGTCGATGATGCCCGCAGCAATGGTGCCGACATCGTGGTATTGCTCTCACATCTTGGCGAGGAACCCGTGCCCAATCATCTGAACAGTCATGAACTCGTGGCCCGTACCCGTGGCATCGACGTGGTGCTCGACGGCCACAGCCACTCTGTCATCGAGAGCAGCGAGGCACCCAACCTTGATGGTCGTATGATTCCCATTTCGCAGACAGGCACGCAGCTGCAGAACATCGGTAAGCTGACGATTACTCCCAGCGGTCAGTGCATCACGAAGCTCATTCCCATTGCTGATGCCGTCTATCGGCAGCCTCGCATCAAGGCCGTTACGGATAGCGTCAAGGCACTGATGAAGCAGGTGACCGACCGTGAAATCTGCCGTAGCGACTTCGACCTTACCATCTACGAGTCTGATGGCAAGACACGCCGTGTGCGACAGAATGAGACAAACCTCGGTGACCTCGTGGCAGACGCTTTCCGCTCGATCATGAAGACGGACATCGGCCTGCAGAATGGTGGCGGTATCCGCAACTCCATCGCAAAGGGATCCATTACCTACGGCAAGGTGCTCGATGCGCTGCCCTTCGGCAACGCGATGATGACCCTCGAGGCCACAGGCCAGCAGATTGTCGATATGCTTCAGAAATGTGCTACTTACACGGTTGAGGATGGCAGCTTCCCGCAGATTTCCGGGCTGCAGTTCAAGATCCGTCAGAGCACTCAAGGCCGTAGCATCGCTGATGTACAGGTGCTCGACGCTGTCTCTGGCCAGTTGAAACCCATTGATCTCTCCCGTCGCTATACCATCGGTACCAACGAGTACTCCATCAAGGGCGGCTTCTACGACACGTTGAAGTCTGCCCGCGTGGTTACCTCTACGTCGAAGAGCTATTGCGACTGTCTGGTGGAGTACCTCGAGACCTTAGGTGGCACGATACCACAGAAATACGCCCAGCCTCAGGATCGCGTCAATATCATCAAAGAATGAGGCTGCCTATCTGGTAGACGAGTGCGGAGACGACCCAGGCCACAACGGTGGTGTAGCCAGCGGCTACGATTGCCCAGCGCCACGAGCCCGTCTCGTTCTTGATGGCTGCGATGGTAGCGATACAGGGGAAATAGAGCAATATAAATATTAGGTACGCGTAAGCTGACAGAGGTGTGATGCCGTCGCTGAGCATCGCCTGTCGCAAGCGTGTGTATTTCTCTGAATCATCACTAAACTCATCGTCGTCGAAAAAATCGTCGTCATCTTCATCATTGTCGTCCAGACCTTCCTCACCAGAGTAGAGCACTCCGATGCTTGAAGCCACGATCTCCTTTGCCCCCACGCCTGCGAGCAGGCTGACGTCGAGCTTCCAGTTGAAGCCCTGTGGCGTGAATATCGGCTCTATGGCCTTACCCATATGCCCGATGTAGCTCTGCTCCTGCTGTTGTTCGCGGGGCAGCTCATCGTTGTGCGGGAAATACCCCAGCGCCCAAACGATGATCGATGCTACGAGGATAATGCCTCCCATCTTCTTGAGATACTCCTTTCCCTTCTCCCATGTGTGGCGCCAGATGCTTTTCGGCGTGGGCCAGCGATAGGGTGGCAGTTCCATCACGAACGGTGTGTCCTCGCCCTTGATGATGAGCGATGAGAATATCTTGCTGACGATTACCGACATCGCGATGCCCACCACATAGAGCGACATGAGCACCCAAGAACGATACTGCACCGAGAAGAACGTACCTGCTATCATGATGTAGATGGGCAGTCTTGCCGAGCAGCTCATGAAGGGCAGTATCATCATGGTGATGATGCGTGACCGCCGGCTCTCGATGGTGCGTGTGGCCATCACTGCCGGCACATTGCAGCCGAAGCCCATGATCAGCGGGATGAATGATTTGCCGTGCAGGCCCATCTTGTGCATCAGCTTGTCCATGATAAAGGCGGCGCGCGCCATATAGCCCGAGTCCTCCATCAGCGAGATGAAGAAATAGAGTATCAGTATCTGCGGGAGGAAGACGATGACCGATCCCACACCGCCCACGACACCGTCGACGAGCATTGCCTTCAGCGGACCTTCGGGCATCGTTGCCGTCAGCCGTTCGCCCGTCCAGGCTACGAAGGCGTCAATCCAGTCCATCGGATACTGTCCCAGGGTGAAGGTCACCTCGAACATCACGTAGAGCAGGAGGAAGAAGATGGGGAATCCGATGTATTTGTTCGATAGTACGCTGTCTATGCGGTGCGTCGTACGATAGGTGTCCTCCTTCGTGCCTGTCTTGTAGCCCGCCTCCGTCAGCGCACCGTTGATGAAGCCGTACTTGGCATCCATGATGGCCGTTTCCGAGTCGTTGCCCGTTTCCTCCTTCACACGTGCCGAAGCCTTGTCGCGGGCGTTCGTCAGATTGTGGAAATCCTTCATGCGCTGCTCTCCGGCCATGTGCTTGCCCAGATAGTCGAGCACCTGACTGTCGTGCTCCAGCAGCTTCAGCGACAGGTATCGGGTGGAGTAGTGCTGCGTGATATGTTCGTCGGCCTTCAGGTATTTCTGGATGTGGGCGATACCGCCCTCTATCTCGTGACCATAGTTGATGTGCAGGTGTCGCGCTTGTTTGCTCGTGCCTTCATACACCTGGATCACTGCCTTGAAGAGTTCCTTCACGCCCTCGCCGCTCTTGAATGAGGTGGGAATCATCGGCATACCGAACAGTCGGCTCAGCACCTCCAGGTCAAGATGGTCGCCGCGACGCTCGAACTCGTCATACATGTTCAGCGCGCAGACCATACGGATGTTCATGTCCACCAGCTGTGTGGTCAGATAGAGGTTGCGCTCCAGGTTCGAGGCATCGATCACGTTGATCACCACGTCGGGCATCTTCTCCGTGAGATGTTCGCGCACGTAGAGCTCCTCAGGCGAGTAGCAGCTGAGCGAGTAGGTGCCTGGCAGATCGGTAAGGTTGAACTCATAGCCGAACATCGAAGCATGAGCCTCGGTGGCGTCGACGGTCACACCGCTGTAGTTGCCCACATGCGCGTGAGCTCCGCTGGCGTAGTTGAACAGCGAGGTCTTGCCACAGTTGGGATTGCCTACCAGTGCCACGTTGATCGTACGGCGTTCCTGCTTGGCAATATGCTGGAGGTAGTCGTCTTGGTGGAGTGACGAGTTAAGAGTGATGGGTGAAGAGTTATGATTACCTTGCACACCATTCTGCCCAGCGTTTATCAGGTAATCATAGTTCTTAGTTCTTAGTTCTTCACTATTCACCACCTCAATCATGTCTGCCTCCTGATGCCGCAGCGACACCTCGTAGCCCATGAGTTTATAGATGACGGGATCCTGGAGCGGTGCGTTCTGCAGCACCTCTACCTCCTTACCCTTGATGAAGCCCATCTCGATGATGCGCTTGCGGAAGCCACCGTGCCCCAGCACCTTCACAATGACACCCTTCTCACCGGTCTTTAAATTCGATAGTTTCATGAACGTTTCTTTTTCTGCTGCAAAGTTACATAAAAATTTCCTGCAATCGGGTTGCATTTTGCATTCTTTTCAAAAAAATACCTACTTATGATGATAATAAAAGTTAATTGTGCACCTGCACATTAAACTTTTGTCAAATTTTGCATCAATATAGTATATGAACCAACGCAGCATTATTACCTTATTAGTCATGTTCTTTTTGAGCATACTCCCAGCAGCAGCCCAAAGAGACGTATTGTCAGGCCGGGTGCTTGACAAGGAGAACAACCAGCCAATGGCCAAGAGTACCTTACAGCTTTATCGTCTGACACGGAAGACGGACGGCAAACTCGACACCACCTTCGTGAGAGGCGTGCTCTCCGAAGACAACGGTCGCTTTACATTTAATAATGTGTCGGCAGGTCAGTACCTGCTCAAGATCACCTTCCTCGGCTATAAGTCCTACTATCAGGCCCTGAACAAGGAGCGGGGTAGGGAGATTACCCTGGGCAACATCATGATGGAGCCCAATAGCGTGCAGCTCGACGAGGCAGTGATCACGGCCAATCTGCCTAAGATGATCATCCGCGACGATACGGTGGTGTATAATGCCGATGCCTTCCGTGTGCCGGAGGGTTCGGTGATCGAGGCACTGGTAGAGGCACTCCCCGGTGCGAAGATTGACGACGACGGAAAGATCACCATCAACGGCAAGGAAGTGCGTAAGTTCAAGATGGACGGCCGCGACTTCATGACGGGCAACAACGATGCCGTGATGAAGAACCTGCCCTCGTATGTCATCGACCAGGTGAAGGCCTACGACGATAAGAGCGACCTGTCGCGCATGACGGGTATCGACGACGGTAATGATGACTTCACCCTCGAATTTGTGACCAAGCGCAGTGCCCGCAACGGCATACAGGCCAATCCCGATCTGGGCTACGGTACCGATCATCGCTATGGCATACGCCTGACGGCGATGAAACCCTTCGGCGACGTGCGCTACACCTTCATGGGCAATGCCAACAACGTGAACGACCGTAACTTCTCGGGTCGTGGCGGACGAGGACGAGGCAACAACCAGGGACAGCGTGAGACCAAGACGGCAGCCCTCGACGCCAGCTATGAGAACCAACGGAAACGCAACGGCAGCCAGGTGCGCTGGAGCGGACGAGTCACATGGAACCGCAACGATGCCGACAACTGGAACCGCTCCGCTTCCGAGAACTTCGTACAGACCCGTGGCGGTGCCTTCACCAACAGCATCAGCCAGAGCTACTCGCGCAACAACAGCTGGACCGCCAACATGAACCTGCAGTGGAGCATTGACTCGTTGACCACACTGTCGTTCCGCCCCGATATGAGCATCTCTTCAAACGACAGCCGCTCGCACAACAGCAATGCCTCGTTCAATGCCAATCCCTTCGATTACGTCGAAGACGCCCTGAGCGAACAGAGTATCAATAAGATGAACGAACTGGGTCTTATCGTCAACAACCGTCAGGGCAAGTCGCTCGGCTACGGCGAGAACAAGAATGCCAGCGCCCAGTTACAGCTCACACGCCGCATCGGCACAAAAGGCCGCAACGTGGCTCTAAGCAGCAACTTTAATTATCGCGACGGCGAGAACAAGAATGCTAACCTCTCTGCCGTCCACCTCTTCCAGCAGAAAGACCGCTTCGGCAACGACTCCACCTATCAGACCAACCGCTACACGCTGTCGCCTACCGACAACTTCAGCTACTCATTAGGCCTTACTTACACTGAGCCTCTCTATACTTTCAAGCCGAAACCGCAACCCGTCGACACCACGCAACAGCAGCAGCGAGGTCCCTTCGGCAACCGCAACCGTATGCGCAGCTTCGGTGCCCAGGGAATCTTCCTGCAGCTGAACTATCGATACAACTACAGCCATCAGAAGAGCGACCCTTCAACCTATGACTTCCCCGCCGTCTATACCGATGAGGCCTTTGCCGAGGTGCTCAATGAATACCGTGAGTGGGGACGCCTATTCGGCTATCTTCCCAACCCCTACGAGAGCTATCTCAGCAGCGACCTGAGCCGATTCTCAGAGCGTACGGAGCACAACCATAATATCGACGTGCAGCTCCGTGTGGTGCGCGACAAACTGAACATGAACGCCGGTATCAACATCCAGCCCCAGAAGTCACACTTCATACAGCAGTATCTGGGCCGTCCCGTCGACACCGTCAGGACCGTCACCAACGTCTCGCCGACGCTCAACATGCGCTATCGCTTCAACCAGCAGACCAACCTTCAGATACAGTTCCGCGGACAGTCGCAGCAGCCACAGATCACACAGTTGCTCGACATCCGCGATGATACCAACCCCCTGAACATCTCGGAAGGAAACCCCGGACTGAAGCCCTCGTTCAACTCCAACCTTTCGTTTAACTTCCAGATGCAGCGACAGCCAAAGCTCGTCACCGACAGCATGGGATTCACCGTGCCTAAGGCACAACGGCATTGGAGCTTCAGTTCGAACGGCGGCTGGCAGGTCACCAAGAACTCCATCGGCAATATTGTCACCTATGACGAGAAGACCGGTGGACGTACCACGCGGCCCGAGAATATCAACGGCAACTGGAGCGCCAACCTCGCCGTGTCGTTCAACTTCAACCTCGACACGCTGAACCGCTGGGACGTGAGCGGCTCCGTCAACGGACGCTACGACCACCGCGTGGGCTATGTCAACCTGAACCGTACGGCCATTCCCGACCGCAACGTCACACATACCTACAATCTCTCGCCTGAACTCAGACTCAGCTATCGCATCAGGGCGATTAACTTCTCGCTCAACGGACGTGCCACCTACGCCCGCACCGAGAACCGCCTGCAGGCCACGAACAACCTGACCACATGGAACTTCCAGTACGGCGGTAACGCAAACATCCGCCTGCCTTGGGGAACGGAACTGGCCACCGACTTCCACATGTTCAGCAAGCGAGGCTATACCGACGAGACGATGAATACCAACGAGCTGCTGTGGAACGCCCAGCTCTCACAGGGCTTCCTGCGCGGGAAATCCCTTACCATCATGCTCCAGTGGTATGACATCCTGCATCAGCAGACCAACCTGACGACCAACGTGACGGCCAACGGCTGGACCGACCGCGAGGTGAATGCCATCACCAGCTATGCCATGCTCCATGTGACTTACCGCATGAACTTCTTCGGAGGACGTAATGGACGTGGCGGATTCGGTGGCCAGCGAGGCGAAGGCGGGCGTGGCGGACGTGGCGGTGGCTTCCCAGGTGGTGGCGGAGGCTTCGGCGGAGGCGGTGGCTTCGGTGGCGGAGGCGGATTCGGAGGCGGAGGAGGCCGCTTCTGATGAAGGATTCGACAAAAAACAACAGTTCCCTCGCATTTTTTGCGGGGGAAATTTGTTTTTTTCCGATAAACTTCCTATATTTGCAGCATCAAACGATATCCAAATGGAAAAGAGACAAAAAACCATAGCTGGGAAAATCACGCGGAAGATGTTTGTCTGGATGATAATCATCGTCATCCTGGTTTCCTACGCCCTGTTCTATTTCGAGGGACAGTCGACACGCCAGTTCTATTCCGAGATCTACCACAACAAGATGCTCGTCACCAACGAGTACACCCGTCGTGTGATCTCCGATGTCTATGTGGCCGTGACCAACAACCTCTATTATCTGGAGCAGTCGCTCAACAATCCCGACAGCCACAAGGCCACCATGAAGCGCATCGTGAGAAGCGGTACGCGCATCCGGAGCTGCGGCGTCAGTTTCATTGAAGACTATTATCCGCAGAAAGGCCCGCAGTACTGTTCCTACGCCTGGCGCGACCCATACCGCCCGGATTCCGTCTATTCCCAGGACAGGACCAATGACCTTCGCAACTATCTCAGCGCCGATTGGTTCCTCACCGTCCTCAAGACCGACTCGGCACAGTGGTCGGCACCTTTCTACGACCATTATGACGAGCGGACCACGCTGTCGGCCTATATGGTGCCCGTCCACGACAAGACGGGTAGGGTGGTGGCCGTGCTCGGAGCCGATGTCTCTCTCGACTGGTTTACCAACAAGCTCAATGAGGCCGACTCCGTCATCAACAAGAGCAAGATGTTCATGGCGAGCATGTTCAGGATGAAGTCCAACAGCTTCATCATCAACCGCGACGGCACCTACATGACCCATTCCGACAAGTGGCGCATCATGAAGGACAATTTCTTCATGCAGCTCGGCACCTGCGACGGCAGCAATACGGAAGGCGTGGTCAACAGGATCATCAACGGCATCGAGGATAACAAGAGCCTGGAGCGCTTCCTCGTCGATGGTCAGGAGTGTTATCTCTTCTACAAACCCGTGAAGTACACCCAGTGGATATTGGTGACCGTCGTGCCATGCAAGGCTGTCGACACGCTGTGCTATCTCAACGGCGCCACCGTTTTCCTGATAGTCCTGCTGCCCATGCTCCTGCTGGTCTTCATGAGCTATTATTACACGAAGAAGGCCACCAAGCCGTTGAAACAACTCATTCAGGTTACCAACGACATGACTTACGGCAAGCTGGACACCCATCTGCCTAATGTGGATGGCGACGACGAGATCTGTCAGCTTACCGATTCCCTGGAAGACGTTCAGGCGATTCTCTACGAACTGGAAAACAAGAAGGGCGCATAAGCACCCCTCTTGTTGTGAATCATGGGGACTGGCATCATCTGTGATGTCGCTTGCGATGTCACAGTGGTGCCTGTCCCCAGTAGGAGGTCGGACATCCCCGTCGTTATCTCCAGCGGGTTCAGGAGCGAGGAGGTGAACAGGATGTGCGGGGGAGCGAGGGGGGGCAATCACCTGACGGGTTGCGCTGTGGACATCAGATGCTATGGCCCAGAGCAGATGATCAGGTATGCGTGTCTGCTGCTCGACACCGCCGACGAGAACGGCTGGGTGTTTGATGAGCTCATCCAGGAGAAGCGCGGCACGACGTACTGGATCCACTTCGCGGTGAGGCCCGAGGATCGCTCGGCGACGAAAGGAGACGCTTGCCAGAGCAAGAATCGGAGGAAGATTCTTTTCGACTGCCGGTAAAAAAGAAATCCCCGCTCGTTTTTGAAGCGGGGATTCTTGTTGGGATTATTTCAGTCTGTAGAAGAGGCTGATGGTGCCATAGATGGGGTAGAGGGTCTGCTCGATGGTATTGAAGTCGCCCGGGAAGACACCCGTCAGTCCCCAGTTCAGGTCGGCTGAGAGTCCTAAACCCTTATACACCTGCCAGTCGGCTCCGATGCCGATGCCAAACTGCAGGTCGCGCATATCGTCATCAAACTCGTAGGTGGCCCATTCTCCCTCTTTGTTGCCCATGAGTATCTTTGCACCCGTGGGGTTTCCCTCGCGCAGATAGCCGTCGGAGGCAATGCCGCTGAACTCCTTGCCTGTCAACACGGAGAGATAGGGACCGCCCCGGAGCATCACTTTCTGGCCCAGCAGGAGTGTGGCCTGTACGGGAATGGTGAACATCCACTGCTTCACCTTCTGGTTGACGTGGCCAGTGAAGAGTCCCGACAGCCTGGAGCCGCCTTTTACCACCTCCATGCGGTAAGCCTTGGTGGTGACGTCGCCCTCCATGCCTTTGTTCTCGAAATGCACACCCACGGCGATGCCCCATTTCTGAGTGAGGGGCAACTGGGCGTCGACACCCACCATGAACGACGGCGTGAGACTGTAGCTGTCGATGCTGCGGATGGTCTCGGGCAAGGGGATGGGGGCCGTTCCGCCGATGCTGTAGCCGGCACGGGCCCTGAGTTGCAGTTCTTCGAGGATGCCTGCCTTGGCGGTGCTGACCATTCCGAACGTCAGCATCATCATTGCTGTTGCGATAATAACAGTATGCTTCATATCTCTCTTACTTCTCGTATGATATTTCTACTTCGTCAATATACAGTGTGCTGCCCAGGGCGCCCTCGAACTGGGCTCCTCTGATGCTCGACGAGAATACGATGGCCAGGCTGAACTCCTTCTTGGCCACCATGTCGTCGGGGGCATCCTTGCCGTCAAAGAACATCTCAAAGAAAGTCCATGTGTCGGTAGGCGGCAGGGAGGGTACGCGGGCCACCTTATAAATCTGGGGATTGTCGAGCATCTTGTCGAGGTCTGCCACCGCTGCGCCATCGAGCGTATATGTCTCGCCCTTTTCATCGAGGTTGCGATAGAACACGGCATAGACGCTGGCCTTGTCGGTCACGCCGGGCATCTCTTCCTCCATAGAATTGATCATGGTCTTGCCGGGCTTGTATTTGTAATAGCCTGTGATGCGCAGCGGCTCCTTGTCCCAGGGCAGTCCGAATGCAGTGGCTTTCAGTGGTTCGCTGGCCGCATATTCAATGACGAACTTGCCCAGGAAGAGGTTTCCTGCAGCAATGGGCTTATGCATGGCGCTGCCGAAGACGCCTGTGGACATGGTCTCCAGACGGACGCATTTGCCCTCATATCCGTTGTCGGCCCTTTGTGTGGGGAATTTGTCAGGACCGGAATCGTCGAGCTGTGAATAGGCGAAACCGGCATTGCCCGATGCCCAGAATAACTGTCTCGTTCCGCTCTGGTCGTAGTCGTAGAACACGTGGTAATAGTTGTCTTTGAACAGGCCGCCTTTCACGGTGTCGGCATTCTCGAACGAGAACTTGTTCTTGGGCAGCACGGGTTCCGTAAATGCCACCTTGTAAGTACGCTTCCACTGCCCGTCCTCGGAGGTCACTGTATAAGTGACACTGTCCTTGGTGAAATCCTGCATCGAGCCGTTGGCAGGTTCGATGGTGGCACCCGGAGTGAGCTTGAAGTTCACGGGGATCTGCTTCGGCAACATGGGTTTCGAACGTACCGTAAACGTGATGTTCGTCTCTGCTGAACTGATGTTTTCCTTGCGCATCTCGGCTGTCTGGTAGAAGAAATCGGCATATTCCTCGCCTTCTATCCACGCACTCTCGATGTCGCACTCATTGTTCGGGGCTTCGTCCTTGATGCATGAAACCAGGCAGCAACAAAGGATGAGGGCTATAATACTCTTATTCATTTTCCTTGTTATTTGTTCGGGATGCAAAGGTACGAAATAAATTCATAATTCATAATGCAAAATGCATAATTTACAAGTGCGGTAGCAAATTTTTCACTTTTCACTCTTCACTTTTCACTTATTTTTGTACCTTTGCACGCAGATTCGCATACAGTTATGAAAGAAGTGATTGTCAAAGACGAGAGGCTGCAACAGGCAGCGATGGAAGGCATGGACGCTTTTGTGAAAGTGTTCACCGATGCCATCCGTGAGGCGATAGGCGGAGAACTGACGGCCGAGACGATGGGTGAACTGAACAGCGACCAGATCACCTTGCTGGCGTGGGATATGCTCCATGAGGAGGTGATGGACGGCGGTTTCGTGCAGCTGATCCACAACGGCCTGGGTGAGTTTATCTTCAAGAATCCCTTTGCCAAGGCCGTGAAGCTGTGGGGGCTGCGCGACCTCTCGAAACTGATCTACGAAGGTCACACCCTCTGGCTCAAGCATCGCGAGGAGATAGAGAAAGACTGCACCGAGGATGAGTTTATGGCGCTTTTTGAGAAGTTCCCGGAGTTTGACGACCTCGACGACCAGTTCGTGGAGAGCGAAGAGGAATGGATGGACGATATTGCCCACTACATCGATGACAATCTCGACCGCTTCGCGATAGTGAAAAGTTAAAAGTGAATAGTTGTGAACAAGGAACAGGAACAACTGCGGAAGAAGAGCCCAGTACAGATCAAGAATAAGAAGGCCTCGTTTGAATATTTCTTCATCGAGACCTATACTGCCGGTATCGTGCTGACGGGAACGGAGATCAAGAGCATCCGTCTCGGTAAGGCGAGTCTGGTGGACACCTACTGCACCGTGATCAATGGTGAGTTGTGGGTGAAGCAGATGAGTGTGAGTCCGTATTTCTACGGCTCCTACAATAACCACGAGATGAAGCGTGACCGTAAGCTGCTGCTCACGAAACGTGAGATCAGGGAGCTGGAGAGTGCTACCAAGCAGACGGGATACACGATTGTGCCCCTGCTGGTGTTTATCGACGATAAGGGGCGTGCCAAGATGGATATCGCCCTCTGTAAGGGTAAAAAAGAGTATGACAAGCGTCAGACGCTCAAGGAGAAGGAAGACCGCAGGGAAATGGACCGGGCGATGAAGACATATAAATAGAGGTAAGAGGTAAGAAGTAAGAGGTAAGAAGTGGGGAGTAGACTTAACGATATTATTAAGGAACGCGTGCTTATCCTCGACGGAGCGATGGGAACGAAGATCCAGGCCTACGGTCTTGGAGAGGCAGATTTCCGGGGGAACCGTTTTAAGGATATCGCGGGTCAGCTGAAGGGCAACAACGATGTGCTCTCGCTGACGCGTCCCGATGTCATTGCCGATATCCATCGCGCCTACCTCCAGGCTGGTGCCGATATCATCACTACCAATACCTTCAGCTCGCAGCGCATCTCCCAGGCAGACTATCATCTGGAGGACGCCTCGTATGAGATGGCGCTCGCAGGGGCAAGGATCGCAAGACAGGTGGCTGACGCGTTCTCTACAGAAGACAAACCTCACTTTGTGGCGGGCTCCGTTGGTCCCACGAACAAGACCTGCTCGATGTCGCCGGATGTGAGCGACCCAGCTGCCAGAGATCTCGACTATGATACACTTCTGACAGCCTACGAGGAGGAGATAGAAGGTCTCGTGGAGGGTGGGGTGGATGCCCTGCTGATTGAGACCATCTTCGACAGTCTTAATGCCAAGGTGGCTATCGATGCTGCCATGCGGGTAATGGAACGCAGGGATTGTGAACTGCCCATCATGCTCTCCGTTACCGTGAGTGATCTGGCGGGGCGCACGCTGAGTGGTCAGACGCTCGAGGCTTTCCTCGCCAGTGTCAGCACATATCCCATCTTCTCCGTCGGACTGAACTGTTCGTTCGGTGCCACGCAGATGAAACCCTTCCTCAGACAACTGGCCCGTGTGGCACCTTATTATATTAGTGCCTATCCTAATGCCGGACTCCCCAATTCGATGGGACTCTACGACGAGACGGCTGAGACGATGGCGCCCAAGATGGGTGAATTGGTGGACGAAGGTCTGGTGAATATCATCGGTGGCTGCTGTGGTACTGACGAGACATTCATTGCGCGGTATAATGAGCTGGTCGAAGGCAAGCAGCCTCACATGCCTGTGGCTAAACCTCAGACGATGTGGCTCAGCGGTTTGGAGCGACTTGAACTCACGCCTGAAGTGCAGTTCGTGAATGTGGGCGAACGTTGCAATGTTGCGGGTTCGCGGAAATTCCTCAGGCTCATCAAGGAAAAAAACTACGACGAGGCACTCAGCATTGCCCGAAAACAGGTGGTTGACGGTGCCCTCGTTATTGATATCAACATGGATGACGGTCTGCTCGATGCGAAGGCAGAAATGGTGAATTTCCTAAACCGTATCGCTGCGGAGCCCGATATCGCCCGTGTGCCCGTGATGATTGACTCTTCAGACTGGGAGGTGATCAAAGCGGGTCTGAAGTGTGTGCAGGGTAAGAGCATCGTCAATTCCATCTCATTGAAAGAGGGTGAGGCGAAGTTCTTGGAGCACGCCCGCGATGTGATGCGTTACGGTGCTGCTGTGGTGGTGATGTGCTTCGATGAGCAGGGACAGGCCACGAGCTATGAGCGCAGGATTGAGATAGCCTCCCGCGCCTATCGGCTTCTCGTTGATGAGGTGGGCATGAATCCGCTGGATATCATCTTCGACCCCAATGTGCTGGCCGTGGCGACAGGAATGGAGGAGCATGACAGCTATGCTGCAGACTTCATCAGAGCAACCGGTTGGATCAAGGAAAACCTGATTGGTGCCCATGTGAGTGGAGGTGTGAGTAACCTGAGTTTCTCGTTCCGGGGCAATAACTATATCCGTGAGGCGATGCATGCAGTATTCCTCTATCATGCCATTCAGAAAGGCATGGATTTCGGTATCGTAAATCCCTCTACTAAAGTTATATACGCTGATATACCTCAAGAACAACTTGATATCATTGAGGATGTGATTCTGAATCGCAGAAGCGATGCCTCAGAGCGATTGACAGAGCTGGCGAATGCCCTCGCAGCAGAGAATGTCACAAAGGGGTCAGGATACTTTGTGACATCTCCTGACGCAAACAATGTCACAAAGTATCCTGACCCTAATGTGACATTGGAGGAGCGGTTGGCGCAGGCGCTGGTGAAGGGCGTGGGCGATCATCTGGAGGAGGATCTGCAGGAAGCGCTGAAGAAATATCCCCATGCAGTGGATATCATCGAAGGACCGCTGATGACAGGTATGAATACCGTCGGGCAGTTGTTTGGTGAGGGAAAGATGTTCCTGCCCCAGGTGGTGAAGACCGCCCGTACGATGAAGCAGGCAGTAGGTATCCTGCAGCCTTACATTGAGGCGGAGAAGGCAGAGGGCGGCAAGAGTGCCGGTAAGGTGCTGTTGGCAACGGTGAAGGGCGATGTGCATGATATCGGTAAGAATATCGTGGGTGTGGTGATGGCCTGCAACGGCTATGAGATCATCGATATGGGTGTGATGGTGCCTGCAGAGCAGATTGTGCGCAAGGCTCAGGAAGAGAAAGTGGACATCATCGGTCTGAGCGGACTGATTACCCCCAGTCTGGAAGAGATGGTGAATGTGGCTCGTGAACTGCAGCGTGCGCATCTGAATATCCCCATCATGATCGGTGGTGCTACGACCAGCGAACTCCACGTCGCTTTGAAAATAGCACCTGTCTATGAGGGCGCTGTGGTCTGGTTGAAAGATGCCTCTCAGAATGCTCTTGTGGCAGCCCGTCTGATGAATGAGGAGCAGCAGGTGGAGCAGGAACTCTCGGAGAAATATGAGCATCTGCGCGAAGACTATCAGCAGCAACAGGACAACTTGCAAAGTCTTGAGGAGGCACGAAAGCATAAATTGAACCTGTTTTAAAAGTATAAAGGTAAAACAATAAAAACGATAGATATGAATAAAAGACAATCATGGAGTGGAGTAATAGGGCTGGCAAAATGGTTCTTACCTTTTTACCTTTTTACCCTTTTACCTTTCTCTTCTCTCGCCCAAAAGCGAGAGATGCGCGGTGCGTGGATTCAGTGTGTCAACGGACAATTCCAGGGTATGGGTACCCAGAAGATGCAGCAGACGCTGACCTATCAGCTCGACGAGTTGCAGAAGGACGGTGTGAATGTAATCATCTTCCAGGTGCGCCCTGAGTGCGACGCCCTCTATGAGAGCAAGCTCGAACCGTGGAGTCGTTTCCTCACTGGTCAGCAGGGCAAGGCCCCGCAGCCTTACTGGGATCCCCTGCAGTGGATGGTCAATGAGTGTCACAAACGCGGAATGGAGCTGCATGCCTGGATCAATCCCTATCGTGCCAAGACGAAGACCACCAAGCAGTTGGCATCGAACCATATCGCTACGCGCAAGCCGATGAGCTGTTTCGCTTACGATGATATGTTTATCCTTAATCCCGGCTTGCCCGAGAACCGCGACTATATCTGTGAGGTGGCCAAGGATATTGTGACCCGCTATGATGTGGACGGCATCCACATGGACGATTACTTCTATCCATATCCCGTGAAAGGTGAGAACATCCCCGATGCTGAACAGTTCCGTCAGTATGGCAACGGTATCAAGGATATCAACGACTGGCGTCGTTATAATGTGAACCTCTTCATCGAGCAGTTCTATAAGACCGTGCACGAGGCAAAGCCTTGGGTGAAGGTGGGTATCTCACCCTTCGGAATCTATCGTAACAAGCGTAGTTCGGAAATCGGCAGCAATACCAATGGCCTGCAGAACTACGATGACCTTTATGCTGATATCCTGCTTTGGGTGAACAACGGCTGGCTCGACTACAACGTGCCTCAGATCTATTGGGAGATAGGCAATAAGGCCGCTGATTATGATACCCTCATCCGTTGGTGGAACCAGCACGCCTCAGGTCGTCCCCTGATTATCGGTGAGGATGTGGAGCGTACGGTGAAATATACCGACCCCCAGAATCCTAACAGTCATCAGTTGGCAGCCAAGATGCGACTCCACCAACAGTTGCCTGGTGTGAAAGGTACAGTCTTGTGGTATGCGAAGGCTGCCGTCGATAATGTAGGCAACTATGGCACAGCCCTTCGCAATACCTATTGGCGCCTGCCAGCCTTGCAGCCCGACATGTCGTTCATCGACAGTAAGACACCGGGTAAGGTGCGTAAGGTGAAGCCCGTATGGACAGAGGACGGCTATATCCTTTTCTGGACGGAACCTAAGGGTAAGGACTGGCGCGATACGGCTACACGGTATGTGGTGTATCGCTTTGCCAAAGGTGAGAAACTGAATGTCAATGACGGCTCGAAGATTGTGGCTATCACCAGTCAGCCTTTCTACAAACTGCCTTATCAGGACGGCCGTCAGAAATATACCTATGTGGTAACGGCGCTCAACCGTTTGCAGAACGAGAGTAAGCTTGTGAAAAAGAAGGTGAAGCTATGAAACAGATAGGGTTGTTTTTTATTACGCTATCAGGCATTGTCCTGCTGGCAGCCTGTGGCAACAGGCAGATGTCGCCCGGTGAGATGCAACGGAAACTTGACAGTATCGCGCGACTCGAAACCATCGAACAGCTCGAGATGCAGGGTATCCATATCGGCAAGGATGTCAGTCCTATCCAACTCTTCTTCGACAGCCTGAATATCCAGCCCTTGCCTGTGCGCTATTCAGATGAGTATGTGAAGTATCTGCCTAACTATACAAGTGTGCCCTATGAGTTGGTGAGGTTTATGAATTTCGAGGGACGTACTGATCCGAAGGCTATTGCACTGCCTGAGAGTGCAGGTGCCCGGTTGATGATCCTCGCAGCTGACGAGGGCGACGGCTTGTATTCACTCTGGCTCTATTCTCTCGACGATGACTATATGCCCGTTGACAAGCTCTGTCTCTATGCAACCAGTAAGGAGGAACAGAAGGAGAATGAACTGGCAGATCCCGAGGATAAGCTTATTCAGGACTTTGTCATTACCAGCGATTATGAGATAAGACTTACCGACTATTCGGGTAAGTTCAAGGCCGAGGTACAAAAGGTGTACCACGTGGATATGTCACGCAAGTTCTCAGAAGATCAGGAAATCGACTACGAACAGAACGGTTCCGACGATATCGTCGGATAGGATAGGGTCTAGGCGTCTTTCAGCAGATTGTCGAGGAAATCGTCGAGGTCCTTGTCCAGGCCTTGCATCATATCGCTGTCGATGATTACCAGGTCATCATCCACGATATAGAGCTCTTCCACAGGTTCCTTCTCGTCGTTTTCCAACACGAAGGTGAAGGGCTTCATAATGCCCATGTTGTCCACTAACGTCTTCTGGCGCTCAATACACTTACGGATGATAGGCGGGATGGCTGTGTAGAAGTCATCATCGGTGTTGTCGATCCATTGCTCCACAATACCGCGTGTGATCTCCTCTTCATTGTCGTCGAAGGTGATCAACTCGCCCGAATCCTGAATGACTCTCACATGGATGTCGGTCATGACCGATGCGTCCGGATCAGCGGGAAATTTATCCGCTGTCTTGCGGATAGCACGCTCAATTTGCTGTAATGTCTGTTCTGTCGCTTTCATCTTATTTCTGCTTTCTCACGGCAAAAGTAATAAAAAAGTTTGAAATCGCAAACGATTACGGCTTTTTTTAGGAAAAAAATAGTGTTTTCGCTTGTTTTTTAATAAATATGTAGTACCTTTGCAAAATGTAAAGTCGACATTGCAAATCCATGAGTCAGAAGATTTCACATTCAGGTGTCATAGAGCATATAGAGGAAGATTGCATCAAGGTGCGTATCGTCCAGACTTCTGCATGTGCTGCCTGCAAGGTAGCGAGTCATTGCAATGCGGCTGAATCGAAGGTGAAGATGGTGGATGTATTTGGCTGTGACACAGCCAATTACGCGACGGGTCAGGAGGTGACGGTGTGGGCATCGAAAGATGTGGCCAATAAGGCTTTGCTCCTGGGCTTTGGTGTTCCTTTCCTGTTGTTGGTATGTGTGCTGATGATAGCGCTGAGGTTCACTGCTGATGAGGGGCTGGCTGCGCTCCTGGCTTTGGGTTCGCTGGTGCCTTACTACTTTGCGCTGTGGTTGCTTCGTGATCGCATTCAGCGTGGCATCTCCTTTCATATTGAAGATAGAAAGAATACATAACTAAATAATAAGCATTTATGAATTTCATCTTGATTGCAGTGATTGTCTTGGGAGCCATCGGCCTGATAGCAGCTGTCGTGCTGTTTGCCGCCTCCAAGAAGTTTGCTGTCTATGAGGATCCCCGTATTGCTCAGGTGGGTGAGTTGCTGCCTGGTGCCAACTGCGGAGGATGTGGATTCCCAGGATGTAGCGGTATGGCTGATGCCCTCGTGAAAGGTGCTGATGCCGGAAGCCTCGATGGACTTCTTTGTCCTGTTGGTGGTGCCGAGACGATGGGAAAAGTGGCCGATCTGTTGGGAATGGCGATTGCCAATTCCGAGCCGATGGTGGCCGTTGTGAGATGTAATGGCACTTGTGAGCACCGTGCAAAGATTGCCGAGTATGCAGGGTTGCGTACCTGTGCTGCCATGCATGCCTGTGGTGCAGGTGAGACGGCCTGCGGTTTCGGATGTTTGGGTTGTGGCGATTGCGAGGCTGCCTGTCAGTTCGACGCCATCAAGATCAATCCCGAAACGGGTATTCCTGAGGTCGACGAGGAGAAATGTACTTCCTGCGGTGCATGTGTGAAGGCTTGTCCGCGTGGTATCATCGAACTCCGCAAGAAGGGTCCGAAGGGTAGGAGAGTCTTCGTCTCCTGTGTCAACAAGGACAAGGGTCCTGCAGCTATGAAGGCCTGTGCCGTCAGTTGTATAGGCTGTGGTAAGTGTGAGAAGGAGTGTCCCTTCGGTGCCATCACCGTCGAGAACAATCTGGCTTACATCGACTTCGGGAAGTGCCGTCTGTGTCGCAAATGCGAAAAGGTGTGTCCGAAGAACGCCATTGTCGCTGTGAATTTCCCTGCACCCAAACCGAAGCCCGAAAATCCGGAAGCTAGCGAAAGAAAGGAGGAAACCGTATGAATATCAGAACATTTAGAATAGGTGGTATCCACCCCGAGGAGAATAAACTGACGCACGAGGCTGTGACGAAGGTAGCTGCTCTGCCAAAACAGGCCATCTTCCCTTTGAGCCAGCATATCGGCGCCCCAGCCAAACCCGTTGTCCAGAAGGGTGATAAGGTGAAGGTGGGTACAATGATTGCTGAGGCTGGTGGATTTGTGTCGGCCCCGATTTTCTCGTCTGTCAGCGGTACGGTCTTCAAGATTGATACTGCCATCGATGCCACCGGTTATCGCAAGCCCGTGATCATCATCAATGTCGAGGGCGATGAGTGGGAAGAGAGCATCGACCGTTCAGATAAACTCGAGACAGTTGAGGCCCATCCGGAGCTCACGCCCGAGGAGATCGTCACGCGTATCAAGGACGCTGGCGTCGTTGGTATGGGTGGTGCCTGTTTCCCGACATTTATCAAACTGACGCCTCCTCCCACGGCCAAGGCTGAGTGTGTGATTATCAATGCCGTAGAGTGCGAGCCTTATATCACTGCCGACTTCCGTCTGATGATGGAGCATGCCGATGAGATCCTTGTGGGTCTTGAGCTGCTCATGATGGGTGCGAAGGTCACCACAGGCTACATTGGTATTGAGACCAACAAGATGCCTGCTATCGAACTACTTACGCAGAAATGTGCAGAGAAATTCGGTGGTTCGAAATACAGCGTAGAGGTGGTACCCTTGAAGCAGCGCTATCCGCAGGGCGGTGAAAAGCAGCTCGTGGATGCTGTGATTCAGCGTCAGGTGCCTGCGCCTCCAGCCATCCCCGTGAATGTAGGTGCGATTGTGCAGAATGTGGGTACGGCCTTTGCTGTCTATGAGGCTGTGATGAAGCATAAACCACTCTTTGAGCGCTATACCACAGTTACGGGTAAGCGTCTGGCCAACCCCGGCAACTTCCTCGTTCGCATGGGTACACCTATGCAGCAACTCATCGATGCCTGTGGCGGAATGCCTGAGGGCGACAACAAACTGCTGGCTGGTGGTCCTATGATGGGTAAAGCCTTGACTTCTACCGAAGTACCTATCTGCAAGGGAACTAACTCCGTGACGATCATCTCTGATGATGAGGCCCGTCGCAAGGAGCCGCAGCCTTGTATCCGTTGTGCCAAATGTGTTGGTGCTTGTCCGATGGGCTTGGAGCCTTATCTGCTCGCCAAACTCTCCGAAGTGAAGAACTGGGAGCGTGCTGAAACCGAGGATATCGTCAGTTGCATCGAGTGTGGCTCGTGTCAGTTCACTTGTCCAGCCCACCGTCC
This sequence comes from Prevotella sp., assembly GCA_016290175.1. Classification (GTDB taxonomy): domain Bacteria; phylum Bacteroidota; class Bacteroidia; order Bacteroidales; family Bacteroidaceae; genus Prevotella. Next base: position 30,490 of record JAEETD010000015.1, read on the forward strand.
GCTGCTCGACAACATCCGTCAAGGCAAGTCAACAGTGATGGGAATTATTCGAAACCGTAATGCTAAGAAATAATATGGGAAAACTAATTGTATCATTATCGCCACACGCCCACGGTACCGATAGTGTTGAACGCAATATGTATGGTGTGATCATCGCTCTGATGCCCGCACTTCTTGTATCGTTCTATTTCTTCGGTCTGGGTTCGGTTATCGTCTGCTTGACAAGTGTGGCAGCCTGCGTCTTCTTTGAGTGGGCGATAAACAAATATATCCTCAAGAACGAGCGGAACACCATCCTCGACGGCTCAGCTGCGTTGACAGGTCTGTTGCTCGGTATGAACCTTCCGTCGAACCTTCCCATCTGGATTATCCTCATCGGAGCACTTTTTGCTATCGGTGTGGCCAAGATGACTTTTGGTGGCCTCGGACATAATATCTTCAACCCCGCACTGGTGGGTCGTTGTGCGCTCCTCGTGGCATTCCCTGCACAGATGACATCCTGGCCTTTGCCCGGTCAGTGGCTTCAGTACACGGATGCCGAGACTGGTGCTACACCGCTGGCATTGATGCAGGAGGCCGTCAAAAGCGGTAATATGGATGTGCTTGCCCAACTGCCGGATGCCTTTACTTTGCTCTTTGCAGATTTCTCACTCAACGGCGGTGCCGGTACCATCGGTGAGGTCTGCGACCTGGCATTGATAGTTGGTCTGATCTTCATGCTTTGGCGGAAGATCATCACCTGGCATATTCCTGTCAGTATCATCGGTACGGTGTTTGTGCTCAGTTCGCTGCTGCACCTCGCCAACCCCATCTATGCTGACCCCGTGGTGGTGATTCTCTCCGGAGGTCTGATGCTTGGTGCCATCTTTATGGCGACAGATTATGTGACTTCTCCTATGACACCGAAGGGGCAGATAATCTATGGTGTCTGTATTGGTCTGCTCACCATTGTCATCCGTAACTGGGGCGCTTATCCCGAGGGTATGTCGTTTGCTATTCTAATAATGAATGCATTCACACCGCTCATTAATAATTATGTTAAACCTAAGCGCTTCGGTGAAGTGCCTGCTCAGAAATAAAGGAGGACCCGATGTATGAAGAAATTAGAATCATCTTTGACGAATATGGTGTTGGTGCTCACAGGAGTAGCAGTCATCATGGGTGGTATCCTCGCTTATGTGAACCATTTGACTGAAGGGCCTATCAACGAACAGAAGGCAAAAGCCCTCGCAGATGGCATCAAGACGGTGATGTGTGTCGATGACCTTAAAGTGGCCAAGACGGATACCGTGCACCAGAACGATGCCAAGGGTAAGGAAATAACCTTTGTCATCTATCAGACCCAGGATGTTCAGGGCAAGGATCTGGGTGCTGCTGTTGAATCGACAACAGGTGGCTTCGGTGGTAACCTGAAGGTGCTCGTGGGCTTCGACCCCGAAGGCAAGATCCTTGGTTATACACTCCTCGAACATGCAGAGACCCCTGGACTCGGTGCAAAGGCCGACAAGTGGTTCCAAAAGGGCGAGAAGGGTGATATCATCGGTAAGGACCCGAAGGAGCCGCTGACCGTTTCGAAGGACGGCGGACAGGTGGATGCCATCACGGCCTCTACTATCACCAGCCGTGCTTTCCTGCTCGCAGTCAACAATGCTTATAACGCTTACAAGACGACACCCGCCACTGATGCAGAGACGGGAGCCTCGCAACAAGTAAAAAGTGAATAGTTTATGAACGCAATACAGATTATCAAAAATGGCATCGTCAAGGAGAACCCAACGTTCGTCCTGATGCTTGGTATGTGTCCCACGCTGGCTACCACCACCTCTGCCATAAATGGTATGTCGATGGGGTTGGCAACGATGGCGGTGCTCATCTGCACCAACGTGGTGATATCGTGTATGAAATCCATCACCCCCGACAAGGTGCGAATCCCTGTGTTTATCGTGGTGATTGCTGCCTTTGTGACTATCCTGCAATTGGTCATCAAGGCCTTCCTGCCTGATATCGATGCAGCCCTCGGACTCTTCATTCCGCTGATCGTGGTCAACTGTATTATCCTCGGGCGTGCTGAGGCCTTTGCAGCCAAGCAGTCGCCAGTGGCCTCTCTCTTCGATGGTATCGGTATCGGTCTCGGCTTCACGCTCGGACTGACGCTTTTGGGTATCTGTCGTGAGTTCTTAGGCAATGGCTCGATTTTCGGACTGACGCTGCTGCCAGAGACTTATAATATCCTGCTCTTCGTGCTGCCCCCGGGTGCCTTTATCACCCTCGGTTTCCTTATTGCTATTGTCAATAAACTGCGCAACTCGTAATAACGATATAACGTAATAACGAATTATGGAATATATTCTGATTTTCATTAGCGCCATTTTCGTGAACAACATCGTGTTGTCACAATTCCTCGGCATTTGTCCGTTCCTTGGCGTATCCAAGAAGATTGACACCTCGTTAGGTATGTCGGCAGCCGTCGCCTTCGTGCTGACTCTCGCCACCATCGTTACCTGGCTGGTACAGAAATATGTGCTCGACGCCTTTGGGCTGCAGTATCTGCAGACCATCGCCTTCATCCTTGTCATCGCCTCATTGGTGCAGATGGTGGAGATTGTGCTGAAGAAGGTGTCGCCTGCCCTCTATCAGGCATTGGGCATTTTCCTGCCCCTGATTACGACCAACTGCGCTGTGCTGGGTGTTGCCATTCTTTGTATCCAGAAGGATTACAACCTGTTGCAGTCTGTGGTCTATGCCTTCTCTACTGCCATCGGTTTCGGACTGGCGCTGACGGTATTTGCCGGTATGCGCGAGCAGCTTGAATTGGTAAAGATTCCCAAGGGGATGCAAGGCATGGCCATCGTGATGCTCTCCGCAGGACTGCTGAGTCTTGCTTTCATGGGCTTCTCAGGTGTCGACGGTGGACTGAAAGTGCTCTTTGGCCTCGACTGAACAACATCTAAATTTAAATGGACTATGAATAAGAAAACCTATTTGTTTGCAGCTGCGATGCTGATGGTATTGATGGCTTGCAAGAACATTACGGATGCAACAACAGAAGTCGTCGACCTTCCACGTGCGGAAACCCCTGACAGTCTGGCTACGGCGATGGACACTTTCTTCCAGGAGGCGGCTAACGACTCGATGGACATTCACAGTGTGATGATTGTCAAAGACGGTAGTGTGATTTACAGCCGCTGGCAGAGTGAGGGTGCTGACAGTGTACCCCACGTGCTCCATTCAGTCAGTAAGACCTTTACTGCTACAGCAGTGGGACTGGCTATTGCTGACGGAAAGATGGCATTGACCGACAAGATCATTGACTTCTTCCCTGACAAGCTTCCTGCTGAGGTGAGTGATAATCTCAAGGCCATGACTGTTCGCGATTTGCTGACGATGACCTGTGGCCACGATGTAGAACCTTCTTCCCGTGGCAGTCAGGAGGTTGACTGGGTACAGGCTTTCCTGGCACATCCCGTAGTGCACAAGCCCGGCACTTTCTATCTATACAATAGCCTGGGCACCTATGTGCTATCTGCCATCGTGCAGCAAGTGACAGGTGAAAAGGTGGTCGACTATCTGAACTCGCGCCTTTTTGAACCTCTCCACATCGATAAGCCCAAATGGGAAGAGAGTCCGCAGGGTATCAATTGCGGTGGTTGGGGCCTATACCTGAAGACCGAAGATCTGGCTAAGATGGGTCAGCTGCTGCTGCAGAAAGGCAAATGGAACGGCCAGCAGATTATTCCGGAAGAGTGGGTGAGTGAGATGTCGAAGAAGCAGGCGGAGAGCATCAATCCTGGCACTCGCATCGAGCAGGCTGAGGAACGAGGGCTGACTATTGAGACCAGCGACTGGATGCAGGGTTATGGCTACCAGATGTGGCGTTGCCGTCCGGGGTGTTTCCGTGCCGATGGTGCCCGAGGACAGTATATCATCGTTGTTCCTGACAAAAACGCTGTCATTGCTATCACCTCGAATGTCGAGGATCTGCAAGGGGAACTCAACCTGGTCTGGAACAATATCCTCCCAGTGCTTTAAAATTTTCTTGTCGACAACTTTTTTCGCGAAACTGCAACAGGTTTCGCGATTTTTTTGTACCTTTGCAAAATCGAATGATAACTAATATTGACTTATGAAGCAACTATTACTAATCGCACTGATGATGCTGGTGGGTACGGTGGGCTGTTATGCCCAGGGACCGCACGATTCCGGCGAGTATTACAAGGCTGCTGACGGCAAGAAAGGCGCGGCGCTGAAGACGGCCCTCTGCGGGATTATCTATAGCCGCGACGAGGGTGGTGACCTCAATACAGCCTATAGGGCCCTGTGGACCCACTTCCGCACGACCGACGCCCGCGACGACGGTTCGGTGTGGGATATGTATTCGAACCTGCGTGAAATGACCTTCGGCGACGATCAGGACACGGGTAGCGGCAATAAGGAAGGTCAATTCTACAACCGCGAGCATTCCTTCCCCAACAGTTGGTTTGGCGGCAAGGTGATGCCCATGTACACCGACCTGCACCACATGTATCCTACCGACAAGGTGGTGAACAACAAACGTGGCAATAATCCCTTCGGCGAGACCAGCAATCCCACCTATAAGTCGGCAAATGACTTCAGCAAATTAGGCCCATGTAGCTATCCCGGTTATACTGGTACAGTGTTCGAACCCAACGATATGTATAAGGGCGACTTTGCACGTACCTATTTTTATATGGTGACCTGCTACGAGGAGAAAATTGCCGACTGGTATCGGGACAATCCTGAATCACAGCCTACACTCGATGGCAATGCCTATCCAGGACTGAGCAACTGGCAGCTGGATATGCTGATGAAGTGGGCGGAGAACGACCCCGTGAGTGAGAAGGAAATCAACAGGAATAATGCTGTCTTCGGTATTCAGAAAAACCGCAACCCCTTTATCGACTATCCCGAGCTGGAGCGTTTTGTGTGGGGTGACCTCAAGGATACAGCCTTCAGCTATGACCATTATTCTACGACGGGCATCATCGACATAAAAGATTCTTCTATTGACGGACAACAGCCTGAGGCCATCTTTGCGCCTGATGGCAAACGTTTAGAGGAACTTCGTAAAGGACTGAATATCATCCGGTTGAAGAATGGTAAGGTGTTGAAGGTTGTCAAGGGCGTGCAAACTTTTGAGAACTGATAATCTTACTGCAAACTATTGCAAATTCTGTTGCAAACTATTGCGAACGAAAATGTTTGGAAGTATCGTATATAAGTCGTAACTTTGCGCCATGATTCAGACAATGATGACATCCGGCCTCGGCCTCACAGATCGTGAGTGGTTCCTATTAATAATAGGTATGGTGGTCTACGCGGTACTCTTCGTAGTGACCGTACAGAACAGCCGTCGGAAGATGATGGCTATGCACGAGAAGATCCGCACGATGCAAGAGGCCCAGCAGGCACAAAGCTCGCAGAGTATTGCCCAAAACGAGGCGAAGATTGCTGAGCTGGAGACATTGTTGAAGAAACTGGGTGACGAGAACTCGCTGCTGCGATTGGAACTCGAGGAAAAGAAAGCCACACTTGATTATACTAATAAGGTGGCACGCCTGGAGAACGAGAAACGCGAGCATGCTGAGACAATGATCTTCTCGTCGGATGTGTACCAGCGGATTCAGAGTTGTCTGAACGGCGGAAGAAGTCTGACGCATCAGGACTGGACGGAGCTGACTGAGTTGGTGAACGGCATCTACACAGGCTTCACCGAGAAACTCTACAGCCTCTACCGTATGTCGGAACAGGACTACCACGTGAGCCTGCTGATCAAGGTGAGGATCCAGCCGAAGGATATCGCGCTGCTGACGGCTCACTCGAAGGAGAGTGTGGCAACGACCCGCAGCCGACTCTATTCGAAGGTGTTCGGTGCAAAAGGCTCCTCGAAGGATTGGGACGACTTTATTTTATCTCTTTAAAACGATACGATTATGATTGATTACTTAGCACAACACATGTGGCAGATGTGGGCCGTAGTGGCCGTGATCTGCTTGATCCTGGAGCTGATGGCAGGCGATTTCTTCATCATCTGCTTCTCCATCGGATCGGTCTTTGCCGCCATAACAGCAGCAGTGGGTGGCGGTATCTATTGGCAGCTGCTGATGTTTGCCGTGTTTTCAATCCTTGCACTCGTCTATGTGCGTCCCTTCGCCAGACGTTATCTCCACAAGGGTGAGGATCCCCGCGTGAGTAATGCCGATGCGCTGATGGGTCGTCAGGGCAGGGTAGTGGAAACAGTGAAGGCTGACGGCTTCGGTCGCGTACAGATCGACGGTGACATCTGGAAGGCTGTCACCAACGAACCGCAGGATATCCCTGAGGGCAAAAACGTGCGCGTGGTGGGCCGCGAGAGCACTATTATTACCGTAGAGACAATTAACAATTAATTATTAATCAACTTAAATTATGGACATTATGACTTATGTACTGATTGCCATCGTCGTTCTGGTGATTCTGTTCGCCAAGATGGCCCTTGTGATTATCCCTCAGTCGGAAACGAAGATTGTGGAGCGCCTCGGACGCTACTATGCCACTCTGAAACCGGGTATCAACATCATCATCCCGTTTATCGACCGTGCCAAGTCGATCGTGGTGCTGAATCACGGCCGCTACCAGTATTCGACTACCATCGACCTGCGTGAACAAGTGTACGATTTCCCCAAGCAGAATGTGATCACTAAGGATAACGTGCAGACGGAGATCAACGCTCTGCTGTATTTCCAGATTGTGGATCCCTTCAAGGCTACCTACGAGATTAACAACCTGCCCAACGCTATCGAGAAACTGACCCAGACCACACTGCGTAACATCATTGGCGAGTTGGAACTCGATGAGACGCTGACCTCGCGTGACACCATCAATAAGAAGTTAAGCGCTGTGCTTGATGATGCCACCGATAAGTGGGGTGTGAAAGTGAACCGTGTGGAGCTTCAGGACATCACACCTCCCGACTCTGTGCTGACGGCGATGGAGAAGCAGATGCAGGCTGAGCGTAACAAGCGTGCACAGATCCTGACCTCAGAGGGACAGAAAGCTGCTGAGATCCTTGCATCTGAGGGTGAGAAGACAGCCATCATCAACAAGGCCCAGGCAGCCAGAGACCAGGCTATCCTCGAGGCTGAGGGTGAAGCTCAGGCCCGTATCCGAAAAGCAGAGGCCGAGGCTAAGGCTATCGAACTGATTACTGAGGCTGTGGGCAAGTCGACGAACCCCGCCAACTACCTGCTCGCTCAGAAGTATATCCAGATGATGCAGGAACTTGCCGAGGGCGACAAGACCAAGACCGTATACCTGCCTTATGAGGCTACCAACCTGCTCGGCTCGATTGGTGGAATAAAGGACTTGTTTAAGTCAGAATAATACTTTTTTGCAAAAAATAGGGGCAGAATGATGCTTTTCTGAATATAATTGTGTAAATTTGCACCCGAATTCGGCACTTTGCCGCTTTTAATGCAAATTCATACTGTATGGTACACAATATTTTCAAGGGACTGGGCATCGCTCTTATTACCCCATTCAAGGAAGACGGCTCCGTTGACTACGAGGCTTTGATACGTCTGGTTGACTATCAGCTTAGCAACGGCGCCGACTTCTTTTGTATTCTCGCTACTACCGGAGAAACACCTGTGCTTACGCCTGCTGAAAAGCAGAAGATCAAGGACACCATCGTTGACTATGTCCAAGGTCGTGTGCCGATTCTGATGGGGTGTGGCGGTTATAACACGGCAGCTGTCGTGGAGGAACTGAAGAATGGTGATTTTCGGGGTATCGATGGTATCCTGAGTGTCTGTCCCTATTACAACAAGCCCTCGCAGGAAGGTCTCTATCAGCATTTCAAGGCTATTGCCGCTGCCACCAAACTGCCAGTGGTGTTGTATAATGTACCTGGTCGTACGGGTGTGAATATGCAGGCTGCCACTACCGTGCGTCTGGCCCGTGACTGTCAGAACATCGTGGCCATCAAGGAGGCCAGTGGCAATCTGGAGCAAGTGGATGAGATTATCAAGAATAAACCCAACGACTTTGATGTGATCTCTGGCGACGACTCGTTGACCTTCCCGATGGTGAGTTGTGGTGCCGTAGGTGTGATCAGTGTCATTGGCAACGCCCTGCCCAAGGAGTTCTCCAAGATGATCCGTCTGCAGATGCGAGGCGAGTATGATCCGGCCCGCAAGATCCATCACCGCTTCACTGATCTGTTCTCGCTGCTTTTCGTCGATGGCAATCCTGCTGGCGTAAAGGCTATGCTCTCGGAGATGGGCTTCATCGAGAATGTGCTGCGTCTGCCCCTTGTGCCCATGCGTATCAAGAACATGCAGCGTATGTCGGAGATCTTGAAGGAACTCAAGATTTAGTGAATAGTGGTAGAGTCGAAGGTCATACACGAGATTACCCAGCTGACGGGTAAGGATGTGCTCTTCATAGCGGAACGACGCAAGAAGGAGTTCACTTACCCTATTCATAACCATCAGGTGTTTGAGTTGAACTTCGTGGAGCATGCTCCCGGCGTGCGCCGTATCGTGGGTGACTCCAACGAGGTGATAGGCGACTACGACCTGGTGCTGATCACTGGTCCGGATCTGGAGCATGTGTGGGAGCAGAATACCTGTGTTAGCGATGATATCCACGAGATAACTGTACATTTCGACATCGACTTCTCCGAAGACACCATTTTCGGGCGCAATCCCTTCAGGTCGTTGAAGAAAATGATGGACGAGGCTCAGAAGGGACTCAGTTTCCCTATGGATGCCATTATGAAGGTCTACCCGATGCTCTGCACCCTCAGTTCCATCAAGGATGGCTTCTATGCATTTCAGCAGTTCTTGAGCATCCTTTATGAGCTCTCTCGCTGTCCGGGAGCAAGATCATTGGCAACAAGTAGTTTTGCGAAGGTAGAGGTGGCTAGTGACAGCCGACGGGTGCTGAAGGTGAAGAATTACATCAATCAGAACTATATGCACGAGATTCGTCTGAATGATATGGCCGATATCGCCGGCATGAGTCCCAGTGCTTTCAGCCGTTTCTTCAAGTTGCATACAGGACGTAATCTGACGGATTATATCATCGATATGCGACTGGGCTATGCAAGCCGGATGCTTGTCGACAGTACCCATTCAATAGCGGAGATCGGCTATGGCTGCGGATTCAATAATCTGAGCAATTTCAACCGCATTTTCCGCAAGAAGAAGGGTTGTAGCCCGTCGGAATTCAGGGAGAACTATCACAAAACACGTATAATCGTGTAAAAATTGCACGTTTTTCGAAAAAAGTGCCAAAAACATTTGGTCAGTTCGAAAAAAGTGCGTACCTTTGCACCCGCAAAACAAAAACGGATTGGTTCCGTAGCTCAACTGAATAGAGCATCTGACTACGGATCAGAAGGTTGTGGGTTTGAATCCCGCCGGAATCACAAGGAAGAGAGAAAGTCTGAGGGCTTTCTCTTTTTTAATAAGGTAAGGAAGATGAAAGTCAGGGTATTAACGATATTCTTAGCACTCATTGCAACGCTGACTGTTTGCGCCCAGCGCAAGCAGATCGGTGAGGCACGCACTTACCTGAAGAGTGGTAAGAATTTTGATAAGGCTGAGAAACTGATGACCGACTTGTTGAAAGACTCTGCCAACCGCGAGAACAAGCGTATCTATGAAATCTGGTTCCAGAGCGTGCAGAAGCAATATGAACAGGCCAATGAGAAGTTCTATATGAAAAAGCAGCAGGATACAGCCCAGTTCTTCTCACTCGTACGTAAACTCTTTACCATATCCTTCCGTCTTGACTCCCTCGATGCCCGTCCTGACAAGAAAGGTAAGGTGGATCCTGAACTGCGCAGGGATGTAGCCCGCGACATGAACGGCTATCGCACCAATCTCTTCTTCGGTGGCAGTTATCTGGTGAGGAAAGGTGATTTTAAGCAAGCCTTCGATTATTTTGAGACTTATATCGATTGTCGTCGGCAGCCGTTATTTACCGGCTATGACTTCTCACAGGAACCTCGTATGGCTGAGGCGGCCTATTGGGCTACCTATAGCGGTTATCGGATGGAGGAACCGATTTTGGCGCTGCGCTATCGTGACCTCGCCCTTGGTGATACCGCCAAGCGCAGTTGGACACTCCAGTATGTGGCGGAGGCATGGAAATCTCTGAAGGACGACTCGATGTATGTGGCCACCTTGTGGCAAGGGTTCAACGAGTATCCGCTGTCACCTTATTTCTTCCCCCGGTTAATGGACAGCTATCAGAACCAGCCGGAGGAGGCACTGAAAGTGGCTGATCAGGCGTTGGAGGCTGATTCTACGAGCAGGCTGTTTCTCTTTGCGAAGTCGGTAGCGTTGCTCCAGCTTGAGAAGTTCGCGGAGAGTCTCGAATATTCGGATCGCGTCATCAAACGCTATCCTGATATGGCTGAAGCCTATTACAATGCAGGAACGGCGTATGTGAATATTGCGCTGAGAATGGACCCGGTACGCCATAAGAAACAGATTAAGAAGATGTATCAGAAAGCCTTGCCTTATATGGAGAAATACCGCACGCTGGCACCTGGTGGCGAACAGAAATGGGGCCCGGCACTCTATCGCATCTATTTCAATCTGAACATGGGAAAACAGTTCGATGAGATAGATAAAATCTTAAAGAAACAAAAAAGTTAGCACCATTTTATACATCTTTGCGAAATTCTTCGTAATTTTGTGTTTTGGAAATTATTGTATAATCTAAAACAAATAAAAACGAAGAATTATGGCAGATAACGCTCAATTGATTGCTCAGTGCGAGGCACGTGCAAAAGAATGGCTTTCTCCCGCCTTTGATGAGGAGACACGTAAGGAAGTTCAGGCTATGTTGGATAATCCCGACAAGGCTGATTTGATCGACGCTTTTTATCGCGACCTGGAATTTGGTACTGGTGGTCTGCGTGGTATCATGGGTGCCGGTACAAACCGTATGAACAAGTACATCGTGGGTATGGCCACACAAGGCTTTGCCAACTATATCAACAAGGCATTCCCCGGTAAGCAGACATCGGTGGTAGTAGGTCACGATTGTCGTAACAACGGACGAATGTTCGCCGAGACCGTAGCTGATATCTTCTCGGCCAACGGCATTAAGGTGTATCTCTTCGAGAGCCTGCGTCCTACACCTGAGATTTCATTCGCCATCCGTCAGCTCGGCTGTCAGGCTGGTGTGAATGTCACCGCATCGCACAATCCCCGTGAGTATAACGGCTACAAGGCTTACTGGGATGATGGTGCTCAGGTGCTGTTCCCGCACGACAAGGGTATCATCGACGAGGTGAACAAGGTGAAGATCAGCGATGTGAAGTTTGAGGGCAACAAGGACCTCATCATCCCCATTGGCGGTGAGATGGACTGGGACTATATCCAGGCCGTAAAGGAAGCAATGGTGGATCAGGATGTCATCCTGCGCCAGAAAGACCTTAACATCGTCTATTCTCCCATGCACGGCACAGGTCGTGTGATTATCCCGATGGCCCTGCGCTCATGGGGCTTCCAAAATATCCATGTAGTGCCCGAGCAGATGGTCATCGATGGCAACTTCCCGACAGTGGTAAGCCCGAATCCTGAGAATCCAGAGGCAATGACGTTGGGTATGAAACTGGGTACGAAACTGAATGCAGACCTGGTAATCGCATCCGATCCTGATGCAGACCGTCTGGCCATCGTCTGCCGCAATCCGAAGGGAGAGTGGGAGATACTGAATGGTAACCAGACCTGTATGATGTTCTCTTGGTACATCATCGCCAACAAGAAGAAGCTCGGTCAGCTGAAGGGCAACGAGTTCCTGGTGAAGACCATCGTGACTACCGAGGTGATTGCTGAAATTGCCAAGAAGAACGGTGTGGAGTATAAGGACTGCTACACAGGCTTCAAGTGGATTGCTAACGAGATCCGCGTGAATGAGGGCAAGAAGAAGTATATCGGTGGTGGTGAGGAAAGCTTCGGCTTCCTGCCGTTCGACAAGGTACGCGACAAGGACTCCCCAGCCTCTATCTGTCTCATCTGTGAGATTGCAGCCTGGGCTCGCGACAACGGCATGACGCTTTACGATCTGCTGATGAACATCTATAAGGAGTATGGTTTCTCGAAGGAGATCACCATCAACGTGGTTCGTCCGGGTAAGAGCGGTGCCGATGAGATCAAGCAGATGATGACCGACTTCCGCGAGAACCCGCCGAAGGATCTTGGTGGCTCGAAGATCGTACTGTCGAAGGATTTCCAGAAGCTGGAGGCTAAGACGGCTGACGGTACAGTCACCAAACTCGACATGCCCGACAAGTCAAATGTGCTGCAGTGGTTCTGCGATGATGGCACGAAGGTCTCTGTCCGTCCTTCTGGTACAGAACCGAAGATCAAGTTCTATACCGAGGTGAAGGATCCGTCCTTCAAGGGCGCAGCCGACTACGAGCGTTGCACTAAGGCCGCAGAAGAGAAGATCGAGGCCCTCAAGAAGAGCCTGAATCTCTGATCAGACAACAATCCCCACCAAAATTTCGGTGGGGATTATTGTTTCTAAAGCCATGTCAGTATTCTCCAGATACCTTCTAACGGTCCGCGAGGATGGCTGCTAAACCAATAACGGGCGAAGATATACTGGCAAACCACCATTCCGCATCCAACCATCACGGCGTAGGTGATGCCCAACTTATAATAGCAGGCCAGACCGTAGCCACAGAAGATGAAGCAGCCGATGATGGACTGGAGCAGATAGTTGGTTAGGCTCATGCGTCCGAAGATGCAAAGATGGTGGAGCGCCCCGCGTACGCCCTCGAAGGCATACCAGGCAGAGACGATTGCCGAGACAATCATCAGCAGGATGATGAAATTGTAGATGGGCTTAAGCCATGAGTCCAACTCGCCGAAATCCACGAAACTCAGTGCAATGACGATGATGGCTGATCCTATAAGAATCTTATGCCATATCTGAAGATTATTGCCCTCGTTATAAAACAATCGCTGCCGTCCCAACTGCATGCCGAGGATAAACAGGCAGAGCAGTTGCGTCAATCGTCCGCTGAAGACATTAAACCGCAGATTCAACTCAAAACCGTATCGTACATTATTCACGACATTCTCCCAGAACGTGCCATGCTCGTGCAGGGCAATGGTCTGGCTGTAAATTTCCCAAAGTCTGGTGTGGTCGATGGTGGTACCCGTCAGCAGACAGAACAGCTCTACGGGCTGGATGGCCAGCAGGGCGATGATGCACCACACCCACTTCGACGGCAGATAACTGACGGGGATGAGTAGCAGACCGTAGCACGCATAGAGCATCAGGATGTCGCCATCGTAGAAAGCCACGTTGACGACGCCGAACATAAACAACAGGCACATGCGCCAGGCAAAGCGGCCCGAGAAGCATTTGCCCTTCTGCTGCTGGTTGTCGTTCATGATGAAGAAACTCAATCCGAACAGCATGGCGAAGATGCCGTACATCTTGCCTGATAGCAGCCAGGCCAGCACGTCAGCCACCGTCTGGTCGCATGCCAGTGTATGCACTATCGGCTCTTTGGTAAAAATGTCGAAATGCTCTACGGAGTGATAAAGGATGATGCCGGCCACAGCGATACCTCTCAAAGCATCGGCCACATCAATTCGGGTGTTGGGTAAATTGCGGGTCTTATACACCATTGTAATATATGTTATTCTTTGTTTCCTAATTCAAAATGGAATGACTTGCTGAAATGACGGCGGGAATAATAAGTGACAGAGGGGTGCGTCAGATCCATCACCATCGTCCAGGCCGTTCCGAGGAATCCCTCGCGCTGAGGTTGCGACACGACCGCGATGGCTTCAGTCAACTGTTTTTTGTTCATCACGCCGTTCGTCTGGTCGAACCGCTGGCAAAGTTTGTCATAACGGTCATCACCTTCTTCAAGTCCTACATTCAGCTTCTGCTCGCACAAATAGTGATTGGCTACGGCAGGCGATTCCGTCACCACCATTTCGTTGTCGACATATTCCACGACTACGCTTCTGCCCGAAACATCCGCCATGGCATAATGATGGGCTGAGCCGATATCTGAGTGCATATCGATACCTTCAAGCAGTTTGAGCGCCTCGTCTATGTTAGCCGCATTCTTCAGCATGTAGGAGATGGCAGCCGTCGTGGTCAGGTCGGGGCGACTGGTGCGCTGATGCGTCTCTATGGTGTCGCCAGCCATCAGGTCGGCAATGGCCAAGCCCTTTTCGTTGATACCGTCGAGGGCGACAAACAGCCCCGTCAGGCACAAATATTGATTCTTGAATCCCTCTGGCTTAAAATCCATTCCCGACGTTCCGTCGCCTACCCGTTGCCTTTCGCCGAAATTGTAGAACTCTACGTTGAAGGTAGTGATCGTTTCGTACCCTTTATCAGGGATGCAATGCATGACGACGCCGATGGCAGACGGGAAGTCGAAGTTGCGCCCCATCAGCACGCCGCCATCGGGTGTACGCACCGTGAGGGCCGAGCATCCATAGGGCTCTTTCGAAGTATTCACATCAGGCTTGTAGTGCCCCTTCGACAGGAACTCGATGGCGTAGCCTGCCAACTGATCGGCAGATTCAAATCCGCCCTTCGCCATCAGTCCGTCGAAGCCGTCATCACCCCGATACTCCATGTAGTACAGTCCGTTGTCAAGTTTCACGCAAGAATTAGCGCCCTTCACCAGCGGGCCGAACTCCATAAACACTAACACACCTGCGACTATCAGCAGTCCCAGCACGCTCCATAGCGCAATCTTTAATGCTTTTTTCATCGTTGATAATTATAGTTTTTATTTTTCGCCACAAAGATAACACATTTCATTGAGTCTTGCAAATTCACGGCACTAAAATTCCACGCGGTAGGCGATATTTGGGAAGGTGAGCGAGGTGAACTTATATCCAAATATTTAATTTTTGATATCCACGCCGCCGAGGAAATTGCTGGCGACGATGTGTAGGGTAGGGGCTTTCGGGTCGGCGCTATGTGTGGCATGATTGCCGATGCCGCCGATGAAGCTGCGGCTCTTTACCACGACGTTGACATGGGGGGACACAATGAGTTCGATGCCGCCGCAGAAGGTGTGGATGTCGATTTCCTCGTCCTCAGTAATCACAGCCTCGCGCAGATCCATGCGGATGCCACCGCAGAAGGCATCGAGGCGGGCACCGTGGAACGTCTCGCCGTGATAGACGTACTCATCGCCCCCGTAGTGTACAGAACAGCAGATGCGCTTGCCGTCCTCGCCGATGGGCAGCGGACGCTGGAGCCACTGGTCGGGGTCGCAACGGTAGCTTTCGATGATCAGACTAACACCCACGTAGAGCATCACGAAGA
Source organism: Prevotella sp. (assembly GCA_016290175.1). Taxonomy (GTDB): domain Bacteria; phylum Bacteroidota; class Bacteroidia; order Bacteroidales; family Bacteroidaceae; genus Prevotella. The sequence goes on from JAEETD010000015.1 coordinate 45,826, forward strand.
TGCAGAAATAAGTTGTCCAGGGCTGTTCGCTTACCAGCGCAAACCAACTCCAATGGATAAAACCCCATATGGTAGCCAACTTCAACAGACTGGCTACGATGAAAATAATTCCGATAATCGTTCTTGGTTTCATAATCATATTTCTTTTAAAATGTTATTGCAAAATCGCACTGCAAAATTATAATGTGCAGTTTATCCCTCCAAATTTCTGGGATATTCTGCATGGTTTTGTGATAAGCGGAGCCAAATGTGTGATGAAATGACTGAAAAGTGACGAATGATTTGGTGATTTAACAGAATTGTATTACTTTTGTCGACCGTATGAACAAAGGTCACAAAGAAACCATCAGCACCCGTTTGATCAGCACCGCCTTCATGGTGCTGGCAATAGCCATCTTCAAGCCCTTCGGACTCGAAATGTGGCAATGGCAGGCTTCTGTCCATCTACTGGCGCTATTTGCATTGGGCCTGTTCAGTTGTTTCCTGACGGAAGTCATTCTGCGATACATAATCCGCATGCCCCGTTCCTACGACCGTGGTGTCAGCTATATCATCAGCCGGAATCTCCGCTTCCAATGTATCAACACGCCGTTGGTGTCGCTACTCATCTGTCTCTATCGCCACTTTGCGATGAGCGAGCTGGTAGAGGGCAACAGACTGTCTTTGAGCAATTATTTGGAGACGCTGGTGATTATTGCATTCCTCTCCTTCGCCATCGGACTCTACTGGCGCTTTAAGTTCCGCAGCAAGTATCTGGCGATGGAACTGGAAGAGACGCGACTGCTGAACGAGGAGTTGAAGAAGATGCAATCGGAGAAACCGAGTGAGAAGCCTCTCCAGCAGGCACCTGAATCTACCGCATGTCAAAGCCAGGAACTCACGCTCACCGGCACAACCAACGAATCGGTGACGCTCCAGATATCAGACCTGTTATTTATTGAGGCTGTGGGCAACTATGTCAAGGTGAGCCATCTGTGCGATGGACAGGTGCATACCGACATGCTTCGCGTCACCATGAAACAGCTGGAGGAAACACTACAAGGCTATCCGATGATTGTCCGCTGCCATCGTGCCTTCCTGGTCAATCTTGGTCAGGTAGAGCAAATCATCTCACATTCCGGCTCCACCCAGCTGCTTATCAAGCACTGCAACGAATCGCTCCCCGTCTCGCGCAGCAACATGGCGCAGGTGCGGGCTGCGATTAATAAGCATTAATAGTCTTCTTTCTTATTAGTCACTGATACTGTTCTACAAAGTCGCGCACCAAGCGGAACACAGGCTCGTAGCTGTCGAAGCGGACGGTCTTGTAGGTGTCGAAGATCGTATGATAGTATTGGAAGGCGTCGCCTTTCTCGTTCTCCAGGAAGATACAGGGAACATGGCGCGTGGCAAAGGGATAATGGTCGCTGTTGGCAGCCAGATCACCACGATGCAAGGCCTCGAAGTGGTGCTTTTCCGCATTGATCTTCTCAAAGAGCCTGAACCCGCGCATGCCCTCATCGCTCACCTCGCAGTACTGGGCGGGATTGTTGTCGCCGATCATATCTATATTAAACAGGTATTTAACCTGGCTTAGCGGCACGATGGGGTGCTCAGCATACCAGGTAGAGCCACGCAGGTTGGCATCCTCACCCGAGAAGGCAATGAAGTACATGTCGTATGGCGGACGATGCTTGGCGTAGTATGCAGCCAGTGTCACGATGGCGGCAGTACCCGAGGCGTTATCGTTGGCTCCTGCATAGAAGATCTTCTTTCCCAGATTGCCCAGATGGTCGTAATGGGCCGTAAAGACATAGCAACTGTCATGACGAGTTCCTTCCACTTTGGCGATGACGTTGAAACACTCGTAATCCTTCAGGAACTTGTTGTCGACGTAGGCCTTCACACGTTGCACACCCTCGATGGCTTCGGGTGTTACCCAGATAATGGGCTTATCTACCACCTTCTCGCCATAGGCCTTGAAGAATTTGATGGGTGCCTCCCATGTATAGATCAGGCCGGCATTGGGGCAATCACCTGCTTTCTGCAATTTCGAAAAGTCCTTGCGGTGCTTGTAGGTGAACCAGAATTCGCATGCCACAAGGCAATTGGCATATTCGGGCTTGGCAAGGTCGGCGAACATACGCTCGGCATCATAGTTCAGCGTATCCACATGATAGACTGGGAACTCGCCGTGTACGCCAGGAGAGTACTCACGCATGGAGAAATCCACACCGGCACGAAGCTTCCGTCCATCTGCCCACATCTGCATCTGGCCGCAAAACGTATTGATGTCCAGTTTGAAGGGTTGGAGAGTCACCTCGTCAACGCCAGCCTTCTGGAACTCTTTCTGCAGGAACCGTCCGGCTTTATTGGCACCGTCCTTGGCATAGCCTCTTCCTTGGTATTTTGCTGAACTCAGTTCTTTGATTACCCGTTTGTAATGTGCCAGGTCCTGTGCTGCCAACGACAAAGTGCAGCAGGCAAATATGAATGTAATGGCAATATTCTTCATCATAACACCTGAATTTACTCAATCACCTCGATATAAAAACTGAATGGACGGAAGCCGTCGTTGCAGCTGATCATCGCACTCATGGGATTCTTCATCCATCCGTCGTAGAAGTTGCCCTCGCCACGGGCCAGCGACTCCACGAACTCACGCATGGAGTACCAAGCCGACGGACACATCCCTTCAGGCTGCTGTCCGTCGATGGAGATCCACTGCTGACCTTCCCTGACATCGCAGGTATGCTCAATCGGATTCTCATATTTCGCCATCAAATCCTCATAGACCGTCTGGCGGATGGCTGTGATTCGTACTTTGTTCATAACAAGAATTAAAACTGGGTGTAAAGTTACGAATAATTATGGATTCTTCGTGTTTTTCCCCTCAAGAATTAAGAAAAAATATGAAAACTGTATGCTTTTCTCCGTTATGGCTCCAGTGTGCAAAGGTACGGCAAATAAAGAAGTGCGCAACACCTAAAACCTAGTGTTTTAAGCATTGCGCACTCAAATAACCTATTCTGACAACATAGTCACCTCGATACAACGCTTGGCGGCCAGCAGTTTCTGTGCCATACGCTGCACGTTGGCGGCAGTCATGTCACTGACCATCTTACAGTAGTCGCGGTCGAAGTCGGTATCGTCATCCAGTTCGTGCCAGATGATATAGCTCCAATAGTCGTTGGTGATAGCGGCCTGGGCATATTGTTTAATCAGGTATTCCTTCACCTTCTGCATTGATGAGGCTGCTGGTCCGTTGTTAGCAATGTTCTTCAGCTGCTGATAGACAATCGGATTCAGCTCGTTGTACCGGCTTGGATCGGCATTATAAGAGATCTTCATCGTGGCGTTGGGCTTGTCATCCTTATCGAGCTCGAAGTCAACACTGACACCGTAGGTGCCGCCCTTCTCCTCACGTACAGAGTCGGTATAGGCAATTGACAGACAACGCTTCAGGAAGTCGAGTTCAAGGTCGCTCTGAGGCGTGAAGGGTACGTCGGCTGTGAGATAGATGCTGACATTAGCCAGCGGCGTGGCCTGTGGTTTGCTGAACTTCACCACCTTCTCGCCACTAACTATCTGGGGAATCCGACTGTAGTTGGTCTGCTCGTTTTTATTTGTAGAAGGGAGTGTTGCCAGATACTGACACAACATCTGCCGCAGCTCCTGCTCATCGTAATTGCCAATGATGACGGTCTTGAAGTTGGCGGCATCGCTGAAACGCTCCTTGTAGATTTCGAGGATTCGGTCATAGTTCACCTTCTCAAGCGTTGACTGAATGACAGGCTGCATACGTGGATGATGATCATAGAGAATTGCGCGGATGGAATCGTTGTAATCCACCTTTGGCGAGGCGTTGCGATTAGCAAGGAAAGCATATTGACGGTTCATCAATCCGGCAAAGGCTGCGGTGTCCTTACGAGGTTGGGTGAAGTAGAGGTAAGCTAGTTGGAACATGGTTTCCATATCTTTGATGGATGCACTGCCGCTGATGCTTTGGCCTCTGGTGCCTACGGAGGGACTGACGCGGACACTCTTACCCGTCAGCATCTTGCGCAGGGTGACAGCATCAAACTGTGCTACGCCACCTTCTGTAACACCACTTGAGATGAGATTGAAATTGGGGATATCTTCGTCGCCATATAGCGAAGTGCCACCGTCGGCATACATACGCATGGAGAGGGCATCGGCCTCGTAGTCGGTCTTACGGGTATATACCTTCATACCATTGCTGAGGGTGAGTTCCGTGAAGCCGTGACGATAGGGCTTTTCGCTGACGATGGTTCCTGTCTTGGGTAACTCGCTGACCAACGACTCTGCTAGCTGTGCCTCCTGATAGGGGGCGTAGGATTGTTGCTGGGTGGCGAGAATCACCTGCTCAATCTGCTGGGCTGAGGGGATTTCGTAGTCGTCCTTATCAGGGGCGTACATAATGACCACCTGATTCTTATCGGTAATAAGTTCTTTCACGGCAGCATTTACCTCAGCCAACGTCACCTCGCGGTCGAGTTTCTGTGTGTTTTCCAGTTTGAAGTCGACGCTGAGCAACGGCTCACCTTCGAGGAAGTTGTCCACGCAGACGTTCACGTAGTGCGAGTTGCGATAGTCATCCTTCATATTGGCACGACGCTCGGCAGCATTTAGTTGCAGTTTTTTTGCGCGGTCTAGTTCTGATTGCGTAAATCCGTGCTGACGGGCTCTTTCAGCCACACCTACAGCCGAGATGATACCCCCCAGGATATTGTCTTTCTTACAACTGATGCTCATAGAGAAAGCATCCTTGGTACGGCTTAGGAAGAACTGCGAAGCACGGGCCGTAGCACTCTGGAACGGAGGCACAGGCTGCTGGCGAACTTCCACCAGACGGTCGTTGAGCATCGTACCAATCAGACGGTCGATATAGTCGTCGCGCAGATATTTTTCAGTATTCTTCTCACTGTCGGGAGTTGCATCTCGCTTCTGATAGATATGACAGAGTGCGATGGGCTGTTCATTATCCTTCTCGATATCGATGATCATTTTCTCGTTGTCGTTCACGGGATAATTGATACGTTCGGCAGCATTCTTCGGCATGGGGATAGGGGAGAATATCTTCTTGATTTTCTTTTCCATCTTGTTGACATCAATGTCGCCCACTACGATGATAGCCTGCAGGTCTGGACGATACCATTTCTGATAGTAGTCGCGTAAATCCTGATAGGGGAAGTGATCGACAATATCCATCGAACCGATGGGCAGACAGTCTTCATACTTGGTGCCCTTGTATACCTTCGGCATAGCCTGCTCCTGCAACCTTTGCACCGCCATTCCTGCACGACGTGTGCGCCATTCCTCATGGATTACACCACGTTCCTTGTCGATTTCAGCATCTTCGAGCAATAGATAGTGGCTCCAGTCATGAAGCACCAGCAGACACGAGTCGATGATACCCTCGCGTTTCAGCGGTGCTGAGCCGATGTGATACACAGTCTGATCGATTGAGGTATAAGCATTCAGGTTGGCACCGAACTTTACGCCGATGGTCTCGCACCAAGGTACAATGCCCAACTTCTTGCCCTTGCCCGGGAAGTTCTTTGTGCCGTTGAAGGCCATGTGCTCCAGGAAATGTGCCAGTCCGCGCTGACGGGGTTCCTCCAAAATACTACCCACACGTTGGGCAATATAGAAATCTGCCAGACCCGCCTCTTTTGCATTGTGGCGGATATAGTAAGTCATACCATTCTTCAACTTACCCGTACGGATAGTGGGATCTTGTGGCAATGTCTGTGCCTGCATAGCGAGCATAGCCGTAGCTGTGCATAATAATATAAGTATTTTTTTCATATATAATAAATTATAAATTCTTTTCGGCCTGCAAAGGTACAAAAAAAATGCGTAGCTTGCAATGCCGTTACATCAAAATACCTACTATTGAGTATTGCCCGTTTTCGGGGAAATCTCTAATTTTGCACACCGAAATGAAGATGGTTCAGATGCTGTTTGTCATGATGCTTGTTCTTGGCTTTTCTTTGGAAGCCAAGGCTAAGGATTATGTGCTTTCAGGAAGGGTTATCGATACAGGAGATGGACAGCCTGTAGAGTATGCCAGCATCCTGATTGTTGAAAGCGGATTGTGGGCAATCACCGATGATAAGGGCACTTTCACCATCAAACATGTCAAACCCGGCAAGACTACATTGACGGTGCAGTGCCTGGGTTATCGTAAACATACATGGCCTATGACCATCAACCGTGATGTACTCGATCTGACCCTTCGGATTCAACAAGAGAGTCTGAAACTGGAAGGTGTGACCATCACGGCAAAGCGGATACAAGATGAGGCAACGACCAGTTATACCATCGGACGCACCACCCTCGACAATCAACAGATACTCAATATTGGTGATTTGTCGACCCTCTTACCAGGTGGCAAAACGGTCAATCCGTCGCTCATAAACGACAATCGGCTAAGTCTCCGGAGTGCTACACAGGAGAAAGGCAACGCCTCGTTTGGTACAGCTATCGAGGTGGATGGCATGCGTTTGGATAATAATGCTGTTACAGGCGAAACGATGGCTGCCTCCACTCGTACCGTGAGCGCTTCGAATATCGAGAGCGTAGAGGTGGTTACGGGCATTCCTTCTGTAGAATACGGAGATTTGTCGAATGGCATAGTCAAGGTGAATACCCGCAAGGGAAAGTCGCCTTTTATCATCGAAGGAAAACTGAACCAGCATACGCGTCAGATAGCGCTTAACAAAGGTTTTGATCTTGGTGGCAGACTGGGTATTCTGAACACCTCATTAGAACACGCCCGTTCCTTCTCCGATGCTGCTTCACCCCATACTGCCTATCAGCGCAATATCCTGTCGTTGAACTATTCAAATACATTCTTCCAGAATTCTAAGCCTCTGACGCTCAGTGTGGGCGTGACGGGCAACCTCGGTGGCTACAACTCTGAAGCTGACCCTGATGAGGAACTTGACGATTATAAGAAGGTGCGCGACAATGTGGTACGTGGCAACATTCATCTGCAATGGTTACCGGGTAAATCCTGGCTGACGAACATTAGCCTGAGTGGTACATTCTCGTTGACGGACCGAAAAAGCGAAAGTTATACCAGTACAGGCAGTGCATCCACACAACCTTATATTCATACGCGCGAGGAAGGTTATTTTATAGCAGATCTCAGTCCTACAGGTTACTGGTATGTGCTAGGTTATAATGACTCGAAACCTACCAATTGGTCAGTAAAGTTGAAAGCAGATAACAATATCCGATTCTCTGTGGCAGGCAAACAATGGCTGAGCCGTTTGTTGGTGGGTGTAGAGTATACCGGTAGCAAGAACTATGGACGCGGCACCTATTATGATGACATGCGCTATGCTCCCACTTGGCGTGAGTACCGCTACGACCAACTGCCAGCCATGAACAATCTGGCGTTGTATATAGAAGAGAAATTGTCCATTCCCACCACACGGCTTTCGACTTTCGAACTGACGGCTGGCCTGCGCGATGATATCACATTTATTGACGAGTCTCAATACGGCACTGTCAGCAGTCTGTCGCCACGTCTGAACAGCCGTTATATTTTCTGGCGCCGCCAGCGCAAACGTTGGATCAATGAACTGGTGCTTCATGCCGGATGGGGAAAGAGCGTAAAGTTGCCGTCGTTCCAGGTGCTCTATCCTTCACCGTCCTACGCCGACCGCTTGGCATTCGCCTCGACCAGCACCGCTGACAACAAATCTTACTATGCCTATCACACGCTGCCCTCACAGGCGATGTACAATCCGGACCTGCAGTGGCAGTACACTCATCAGACAGATATTGGCATTGAGATGGATGTCAAGGGAACCCGTATAAACCTCTCTGCTTTCCACCATAAGACGTTCCGCTCGTATATGTCTACAGATCTTTACACTCCGATGACCTATTTGTACACGCCGCCTTCAGCGCTTAACGGGGTGGCTATCGCTGTGGACAACCGTAGGTTCAGTATCGACAGACAGACGGGTATCGTCACGGTCAGCGATGTGACAGGAGCGGTGGCCGACCGTCAGTTAACGGGTATTGAGCGCCGTACTTATGCTGTAAACGACCAGTATGTCAATGCGACACCCATCAGTCGTTACGGACTGGAATGGATTGTAGATTTTGCGCCCATCAAGGCCCTGCTCACCCAGATCCGCCTGGATGGTAACTATTATTATTATAAAGGTATCGACGATGTGCTCTATGCCGATATTCCCTTGGGCGTCAACTCCAACATGACGGGCAATCAGCTTTATCAGTATGTGGGCTATTACCGCGGCTCGAATGTCACCAGCACGAACTATAGTGCCAACGCAGCCATCGCCAACGGCTCACTCTCCCGACAGTTAAATCTGAACCTCACACTCACCACCCACATCCCCCGCATCCGTCTGATTGTGTCGGC
>JAEETD010000136.1 GCA_016290175.1 Prevotella sp.
CCGCAATTGCCGGTCCCATCTTCAACATGGTCTTGGCTCCATCCTTTAAGGCTTTCTCCATGTCCTTCTTGCTCCTATAGGAGTCGTTATAGGCCGGATAGCCCGCCTTGGCGCCGCCAGCCTCCAGCTTCAGGAATCTGTTCGACTGAACCTCCAGCAGACCCTCCTGAGGCTTCCATACCACGTCAAACATATTGCGCACCACCTTCAGGTCGAAGACGTTCATAGCCAGGGTCTGCAGCTTCTGGGCCACGATCAGGGCCGCATCGTCCATCATGGAGAGCATGTTCTCCCCGTGCTCCGAGCCGGCGCGGCTGAAGAACTTGTTCTTGATGTTCGTACCCGACACCAGCTTCAGGTTGTTACCAGCCTCGATGGTCACGTTCTTACCCTGCAGTTTGATATCACCGTTGGGAGCTGCCACCGTGATGCCCGTAAAGGCGTTGATCTTCACGTCGCCCCAAGGCGATTTGATGGTGATGTTACGATTGTCGGTAGAGCCCTTGATACTGTAGATGCCGTAGTAGTCGGCAATCTCCGTGTCACCTTCGAAATACTGGGTTTTATCACAGAAGTCTAACATATCCCATCCGGGAAACAGGGCTTGTATGGCCTTCAGTCCCGGTGTGATGCTGCCGAGGAAGGACGTCAGTCCTGCGCCACGTCCGTCGCTGACGCGCAGTCCATGTCCTGCAGGGCTCATCACGGCGGCGCTTCCTGTCAGCAGCGGTGTCGGTGTCTTTGCGTGTACGGCACCGATCACGTATGGGCGCTCCACGTTTCCGTTGATGAAGCCCACGAGCACCTCCTCTTTCTTATAGTGGCGGCCTTGGATACCGGCCTTGTTAGTAGCCGAACCCTGTGCGAACAGCAGCCATGGCGTAGAATCTTTCTCGCCCTGCCAGTCAAACTGCACTTTGACGCGATTGCTGCGCGCGGGGTCGTCGTTATCCACCACGGTAGCGTGCTGAATGCCCGACTTTCTGATGTGTCCCGACTCCAGATAGGACGGGTAGGCCCCCGTTGCTGTAAAGGCCACACCCGTAGCCTCGTAGTAGATCATGGTGACATCGATCTCTTTACCCTCGTCTACATCTGTCCTGGTCCTCGTGTATCCCTTCAGCTCCACCACCAGGTACTTCTCGCCAGCCACCTCGATCATCTGTCCCAGCTTCAGGTTGGGGTAGGTGGTCAGGAATTCCAGCTTCACCGTGTCGCATCCGGCCGTCAGTTCCGAGTGCAGTATATTGAGATAGTCGGTAGAGCTCAGGATCGATTTAAACTCCGTGAACTCGTTGTACTTGCTTCCATCTCCGTTGTAGTGCTCCCTGTTTTTCTCGATGTCCCCTGAATTGAAATAACTCTCGTCGAACTTGTTGTTCATATCATCCGATATGTAGGTCGACGATGCCAGGTCGATGAGGTCGTCAACCACCGTGTTGATGGCCCAGGCTCCAAACGATCCCTTGCTGTTCAGCAGCGAGGCAATCTTACTCATGATATACTTGTCAGGATTCAGGTCTTTGCTGTCGAACGAGTTGATCTTGGCCTTGACGGTATCATATTTACCCTTCGACAGGTAGGTTTCCAGTAGGTTCTTGTCCGCCGTCGCCTGTGCGTGCGTCCCGTCGCCACTGGTCTTTGCGGCCTTGGCGTCGATGGCACCGTAGGAGCGTCGGTAGTAGTTGTCCACCTTGGTGGCATCTCCCTTGCTGTTATAGCCCACGTGCAGATTACCGTCCTCATAATAGAGGAACTCGCCCCATCGGTTGGTGGTGCGCTTCAGGAAGTCGTAGTAGCTCTCGTTGTACTGCACGAGATAGGGGAAGATATGCTCCTGCTTGTCTACCACCACGTGCTTCATCTGCGAGTGATCGATGTCCACGTTCGTATCGGTATTGTATGGCAGTGCGTAGTTACCCTTCTGTCCATCCATCACCTCACTGAGCTTCTGGGCCACGAACGAGCGGCAGTTCTCGTCGATGGTCATCTGGTAGTCAGGGCTGCAGATGGTCAGCGTCACGTACAGGTCCTCTGCCATGAACGTCGGCTCGATCTTCTGTACGTAATAGTCACTGAAGAGCGGATTATCGTTGTTGTCGTCGCATATAGCCTCCACCTTCCTTTTCAGGAACAAGTTCTGCAACTGCTTATTGTCGGGAAGCAAAGTTGACTCCTCTGACACATTCTTGATGTGCAGATCCACTTTCATCTCATTCGGGCTGTACATCTTCTTCGTGAAGCTGATGTCCTTGATGCTGACGGTGTATTCCACCTTGTCAATCGTCCCCATGAGGTGTCCTTCGGTATTGTCGGAGCCTATCTTCAGTTCCAGGCAGTCCAATTTGCTCTTATTCACATCCACAGGCACTATCGTCATCTTCACGGTCTGATCCTCCGGGATGAAGATTTTCAAAGTAATCTTATTACTCTTGATGTTATTACTTTCTGCCATAACACGATAATTTTATGTTGTATTTATTTATAATTTTCGGTATTTGGTTGCAAATTTAATTAAAAAAATCGGAAATCACCTAAATAATTACCTTATTTTTTTATCTGCATTGAAATACGCTGTTGTCATAACGACGAGCGCAAAGGTACTGCGGTTTTTGGATGAGCGCAAATCTTCTGCCGACTTTTATCCGAAGTTGTTGCGACTGATAGATACTTATGCGACAAATCGCTCCATGACGGCCGGAATCTGTCGCATAATAACAAATCCCCGATAGACTTAACTACCGGGGATTTCCTTTCAGATTTGGTGTTTCACTTTTCACCTTTCACTTTTCACCTTTCACCTCTAATACCCCATGCACGAGGTCGTGCCAAGAGCTGTCAGTACCGCTGAGATGATTGATGCGAGAATCTGCAGCGTCCATTTGAGCGTTTCTTTCTTCGTCATATGCTACCTCCTTTCCTGATTAGCTACCCGTGTCGAAGCCACCGCCGTTGTCGCCACTGCCGTTCTTGGTGAAGGTCTTAGAGGCTACCTCAGAGGATACACCATTCTTGATGGCGATAGCCTTCACGAGTACGGTGTCGGTCAGGGTGAATGCCTCAGAATAGAGCTGACTCTCAGCCGTTGGTGCGCTGCCGTCTACCGTATAGCGGATCTCTGCGCCATCAGGACCTGAAATAGTCACCTGAGTCGACTCGTCGAACGGAGTCTCACCACTGATGGTAGGAGCTGCTACCGTCTCAGCCTGCGAACCGCCATTCTGCTCACCGCTGTTGCCACTGTTACCTGAGTCGCCGTTCTGCTCAGAACCGCTGTTCTGTGAACCTGAGC
>JAEETD010000137.1 GCA_016290175.1 Prevotella sp.
CATACAACAGCTGATAGGCTTTTGCGGGATCCACCTTGTATTTCGAGGCATCGACCTTGCGGAGCCAAGGGCCTTCGGTATAGTTATCCTTATATTTCTTGTCCTTCTCACGCTTGTCCATCGAGGGCGCACCGAAACCCTCCTCTGTCATGTCGATCATACCGAGCTCGCCAGAATAGGAAATCATATCTTTGTTGAGCTTCAGATAATAGATGCGAGGGTTACCCCACATGAGCCAGGCCTGACCGTCATCATCGATCATCACCGTGGGATCGATATGATCCCATGAACCATTCTCGAACAACGGTTTGCCGATGGCATCGCGGAAAGGCCCCGCGGGTGAATCAGAGACAGCCACACCGATGGCCATGCCTCTCGACAGGCGGGAGTGGGCACAGATATACCAATAGAACTTTCCGTCGCGCTCGATGGTCTGTCCGGCCCAGGCACGGTCGTCGGCCCACGAGAAGCTCTCCAGTGCGAGGGGCGAGCCATGGTCCTGCCAGTTCACCATATCCTGTGTGGAATAGACGCGCCACTCCTGCATCCAGAAGAAGTCGGCACCGTCCTCGTCATGACCGGTATATACATACATAGTCCCGTTGTGCACCATCGGAGCTGGGTCACTTGTAAACCAGGTTTGAACAAATGGATTCTGAGCCATTGCAGGCATCGCCGCCATAACGGCTGCACTAAGGATTACGTTCTTAAATCTCATCTTATTTTTTTTATAATATGTTAATCTTTAATAATATGTTCGTCTGTTATTCTGTCTATAATTGTTATTCTGTCTTTATACGGTTGCAAAATTACAAAAGATTCTGTAATCTCAGCTATCAGTTTTGTTTCTTTATCTTTTTTTATTGTATCATTCCGACAATTATTGAAGTTTTTTTATTAACTTTGCGCCAAAATCACTTATCAACGAAACAAAAACAATGAAAAAACGAATGACAATCTGCGCTGCCCTGTTGGCAGCCACCATGGGTCTCTACGCCCAGAAATCAATGAAAGCCCCCGCTGGCGGAAAGGCTATCAGTGACGAATTGATCGGTATCTTCTTCGAGGATATCAGTTCCAGTGCCGACGGCGGACTCTACGCCGAGCTCATCCAGAACGGCTCGTTCGAGTACAATCCCTCCGAGCGCGACGGCTGGGGACCGGCCACTGCCTGGAAGGTGGTTCGTCCCGGACACTCCCTCGGACGTCTGGACATCCGCATGACCGACGGCCTCAACGCCAACAACCCCACCTACATGCGGCTGCACACAGAGCGCGCCAAGGAGTATTATGACTATCGCGGCTGGACGGGCTACGGCATCCAGAACGACGGTTTCGACGGCATCAGCGTCAAGGCAGGCGAGAAATACGATTTCTCCGTCTTCCTGCGCAACATCGGTGCCGCCAAGAAGGTTCGCGTGGCTTTGATAGCACAGCCTCAGGGTCGCGGCGGCTTTGGTTTCGGTCCCAGAGACCCGAAACTCCTGGCAGAGGCCAAGTTCGACATCAACAACATCGCCTGGCAGAAGTACGAGGCCGTACTGACGCCCGACAGCACTTGTCAGAATGCATCGCTCCAGCTTCTCGTTCTCACCCCCGGCGACCTCGATGTCGATATGGTTTCGCTCATGCCGCAGGATACTTACAAGGGTCATGGCCTGCGTAAGGACCTGGCTCAGGCGCTGGCCGACCTCCAGCCTAAGTTCATGCGCTTCCCCGGAGGTTGCGTGGTTCACGGCGGTGGCGACGGTTTCTGGGACACCTACCGTTGGAAGACCACCATCGGTCCGAAAGAGCAGCGTCGCGGTCTGAAGAACACCTGGGGTTACCATCAGAGCATGGGACTGGGCTTCTTCGAGTATTTCCAGTTCTGTGAGGACACGGGCATGGAGCCGTTGCCGATCCTGCCTTGCGGCGTAAGCTGTCAGGGAGCCAATGGCGGCTGGGGCATGCGTGATCAGGCTCAGGACGTTGTTCCCATGAGTGAAATGGACGAATGGGTAGCCGAGGCCATCGACCTCATCGAATGGGCGAACGGCGATCCCGCCACCAACAAATGGGCGAAGATGCGTGCCGATGCCGGTCATCCCAAGCCCTTCAACCTGAAGTATCTCGGACTCGGCAACGAGGAGCGCATCTCTCCGGAGTTCAACGAGCGCTTTAAATATATATATGAACGCGTGATGAAGGCACATCCTGAGATTGTGATCGTGGGTACTGCCGGTCCTGGTTCTCATCCTGGCAATCGCGACCTGGAGGCAGGCTGGAAGCTGGCTGACGAACTGGGCATGCCCATCATCGACGAGCACTACTACGAGCCCAACGCTTACTTCCTGAGCAGCCGCCAGTACAACTACTATCCACGCGACCGCAAGACAAAGGTCTATCTGGGCGAGTATGCTGCCAAGGATAAGAAGCTCATCGATGCCCTGGCCGAAGGACTGTATCTGTTGCACGTCGAGGCCAATGGCGATATCGTGGCCATGACTTCCTATGCACCCCTCTTCGCCAAGAAGACCAATACCAACTGGAATCCCGACCTGATTTACTTCGACAACGAGCGTCCGTTCCTCACCTGCAGCTATTATGTGCAGCAGATGTTCGGACAGTCTTCAGGCCAGTATTACTATGGCGACTGTGTGACCATCGACAATCCCGATGCGGCTCCCCGTTGGCGTGGACTGCCCGAAGGTCAGGAGAGCGGTTACCTGCAGGGACAGAGCGTCGTCCTGAATGTCAAGACACGCAAGCTCTATGTCAAGCTCTGCAATGCAGGTGCCGAGGCCAAGACCGCCAATATCAACCTCTCCCGCTTCGGTCTGAAGAAGATGGCCACGAAGACCACCATCAGCGGACAGCCTGATCAGGAGAACAATTACGAGGCTCAGCCCATCGCCCCGCAGAAGGAGGAGATCAAGGCCCAGAAGAAGTTCAAATACACCCTGGCCCCCTACTCCATCGTCATGTTCGAATACAGCTTATAAAATTTACACAGTAGGGTAGGTTCTTGCGTCCCTGCGGTAGCAAGCCAGCAGAGCTGGAGCGCCTACTGTGTAATATTTCACTGAAAATCCCCCCGCAACTGCGAGGGGATTCTTCATTTGTGAAATCTTTACGATTTTAGGCAGCGGGCCGTACAGCGGGCCGTAGCCCATACAGCTTGTGGTCGTGATGGCCGTGAGGAATGCCGTGAGCGCGGCTACTATCACCTTCACCGCAATCTCAATGATCCTTTTCTTC
>JAEETD010000138.1 GCA_016290175.1 Prevotella sp.
ATCAAGAGAAAACAGCGGAACGGGCATCTATCACGTGATGCTCAGAGGTATCAATCGTCAGAACATTTTCTACGATATCGATGACTATGAATGCTTTCTGGATCTGCTCAGACGACAGATCAACCCTATCGACGACAACAACAAATATCTGCCTTCGCGATGTACCGTCTATGCCTATTGCCTGATGCCCAATCACGTCCATCTTCTGATCAGGGAGAAAGATGACTCGCTGGCTACGGTCATGAAGAGTATCGGCGTGGGCTATGCCTGGCACTATAACAAAAAATATCAGCATCTGGGGCCCGTGTTTCAGGACAGATTCCGGAGCGAGCCTGTAAACGATGAAAACTACTTCATGCTGCTTCTGAGGTATATACACCAGAATCCGGTTAAGGCCGGGCTGGTTAAGGTAGTGGACGAATATACTTGGAGCAGCTGGCGGGAATACGAAGGGGTTCACTGTATATGCAGCACGCAGCCGGTCATCAGCCGGATGCCGTTTGAGGAATTGAAGGCTCTGGTGTTTGAACCGCTTCCAAAGACGGCAGTAGTGCTGGATATCGACAACGAAAGAAGGAGAAAGACAGATGAAGAAGTCGGCGAGTACATCATATCCAGCTTCGGGTTAAGACATGCTCAAGACGTGCTGCTGCTAACGAAAGAACGGCAAAAAGATGTTATCAGACTGGCACGAGACTTCGGAGCCAGCATCCGGCAGATCGAGCGATTGACAGGAATCAGTTTTTCCATTATCTGCAGGATGTAACAGGGGGACGGTTCTTTTGTTACATCGCTCGATGTCGATGTAACAAAAGAACCGTCCCTTTGTTACACGAGAAAAGCGGGACTTGCAGCCCGCTTTTTTTGTGCACTCTGCAACAAAAAATGCGAAAAACACATTTTTTTTTGGAATGGACGAATAAAAATCGTATCTTTGCAACTGAGAAAAGGTGTTTGTTTTTTATAAGGTTACAAAGTATGAGGACAATGAATATTAAAATCACACGCTTCTGGCTCATCGTTGCACTTGCGCTATGCAGTATGACAGCACAGGCACAGGATCCCACTCCAAGCGAACTGTATTTCAACAAGACTGAGCTGCCCAATGGCTTGGTTTTTCTGCCGGCACCGCCTGATTCGTCATCGACGCAGTACTTGTATGACATCTCACAGTACGTCTGGGGCAAGAGCAGGCGTCAGGATTCTCTGAGGGCCCAGCAGGCCATACGTGACGTGGTCATAGACATCGGGGAGATGGCTCGTGAGTTCAGCCCCGTATTCGGCATGGAGATCTCTAAAGACAAGACGCCCGCCATCTTCAAGGTTCTCAATTTGGGAGTGGTCACTATGCGCTTGAGTGCCTCGAACCTTAAGACAACTTATAAACGGAGACGACCCTATGTGGTGTTTTCCGAACCCACGCTCATCCCTGCTGAAGAGGACGAGTTGCGCAATACCGGATCATACCCCTCGGGGCATACCTTGCGTGGATGGGCTATGGCTCTGCTGCTTAGCGAGATCAACCCTGATGCACAGGACGGAATCCTCAAGAAGGGCTACGAGTGGGGCGAGAGCCGCGTAATAGCCGGATACCACTGGCAGAGCGACACCGACGCTTCGCGACTGCTGGCCTCGGCCTGTTATGTCCGCCTGCATACAAGTGAGGATTTCCTTAAAGATATGGCTGCCGCCCGCAAGGAATTTGCAGAAATAATGCAACAACAATTAAACGATATGTAACAGGGGGACGGTTCTTTTGTTACATCGACATCGAGCGATGTAACAAAAGAACCGTCCCCCTGTTACATTACGGAAGTTCGGTCTGGAACTTCTCCAGCAGGAACAGCGAGCGGTCCTTGGCACCGTTCTCACGCCATTTGTCAACCTTGCAGTTGTAATAGGGATTGTCGCAGAAGGCATCCGACAACGTCCCCGGCCGACAGCCCCAGCTCAGGTGCAGCTCCTGGGCGATGGCGTCCACCTCGCGCTCAAACTGCGACTTGTTGTTGGGATAGCCGCGATGGTCACGGCACTCGCAAAAGAGCACCGCATAGGCACTGGCGCCCCACATGTAGGTCTGGACGGCAGCCACGGCCTTGGCCAGTTCCTCACGGGTGAGCGGAGTGGCGGATTTCTTATCAGTGGCGGCGGATTCTTTCTTGTAGCAGAGTTCGTTGACATTGCCGTCGATGATGTTCAATTGTCCGATCTTTGCGTCCTTCAGGAGTCCGGACAGACGCTCCAGCAGGGATTTTTTCTTTTTGTTTGCCATAGGTAATTATTCTTTTTTGGTGTGAGTGATTTTCTTGATGATGTCGGCCAGATTCAGCTGGTCTACCTGACGGATGCCAGAGGCCTCGTTGTTGTTCTCGTTGGTGTTGATATTCTCGTTGCAGATCAGATTGAGCAGCAGGGTCTTCGAGGCACTGGCCAGCAGCTCCTC
Organism: Prevotella sp.; assembly: GCA_016290175.1. Lineage (GTDB taxonomy): Bacteria > Bacteroidota > Bacteroidia > Bacteroidales > Bacteroidaceae > Prevotella. The sequence continues at coordinate 2,444 of JAEETD010000138.1, forward strand.
CATTTTCTCATCATGCAGCTTCAGCTGCTGCTCATTGCTCTTACGGATCAGGAATTGCTGTATCTCTACGGATGTCTCAGGCCAGCCGGGCAACTCCACATACATCGCGTTCATCACTTGGTACACGAGCTTCACGGTGTCCAACCCATAGAGTTCGCAGGCGCACTCCAAACCCTGGAGCACGTTGTCATGCGTGATCTTCAGCTTGCAGCGACGGGGCTTCTTGAAGGGGGTGTCGGTGGTCATCGTGACGGAGGGGTTGCTTGATTAAATATTTGAATAATGTGTGTAGCAAAGAGGCCGATTTGGGGGCAGTGTATCCCGCTAGTGGATGGTGGCCTCGATCTCCGATGATGACCGTTTCAGGAATCGCCGCCGTGTGACCGTCACCCGAGGTCTTTATACGTCGGATGGGGGCCGATAGTGCCTGCCCGCAGCGCTCAGCGGTTAGGGGGACAGACACGGAATGATGCACAGCATTGATCCTTGTCATGACTCAATTTCTTTGATTTCGTCCTTTCGGGTGCAAAGATAATATAAATATTTGGTCCTGCAATGAGTTGACGGGAGAAATTTTAGGGTCTCGCAATGTTAAATAATGTTACTAGGCTCTCCGCGCATCCATTTCATCATTTCATATTTCATAATTTCATAAAGGTGTATTTTGGACAGAATTCCGGTATGCGGCAGTAAGTAGGAAGGGAATTACAAGAATATATATACTATATATTATATATATTATAATATATATAATAT
>JAEETD010000139.1 GCA_016290175.1 Prevotella sp.
TGGCGATGTCATCGATATGGGCAGCCCAACAGCCAAAGTCACGATAACGCTCTGTCTTGTAGCCTATCATCGAGTCGAGAGTATTCACCATCTTGTAAGCCAACATACCAGGAGTACCTAGAATAGCAAACCAGAACAAAGGAGCAATCACACCATCACTCAGATTCTCTGCCAGAGTCTCCAATGCAGCAGTACGAACCTCCTGTGCTGACAATTCTGATGTATCACGTCCTACGATACGTGCCACTTGCTGGCGGCCTTCATCAAGACTCCGATCCAATGCCAGAAAGACTGCCCGTACCTCACGAATGAGTGTCGTACCTGCCAGACAATAAAAGATGGCCAGAATATCGAAAAGATAAAGAAGCACGGGTATCTGATATACCTGTTCATGGGTACCATCAAAGATAAACAATGCGAAGATGCCTAAGATCTTTCGAAGCATCCAGGCGATGGCGAAGACGAACAGAACCAGTCCAATAGCCGTCAAAGCGCCTTTCAACTTGCGATCACTCCCCTTGTTCAAACTGTGCTCGAAAGCAGAAATGACCTTGCCAAACCACACGATAGGATGTGGCAATCGCTGGGGGTCGCCAAAGATAAGGTCGAGCACCCAACCTATCAAAAAGGTAATCGCATTAGCCATTTGTCAGAATCTTGCAGATCACGATAACAGGTGCATTATCGAGAAAACCGTGAATGTAGGTGCCGATGCAATGGTCTGTCTGCAATATAGTCTCATCGGTATCGCTGATACCCTGATGAATCTCGTAGCCTTCTCAGTGGTCTTTTTGGACTTTTCATAATGGGAATGACAGTAGCGGGTACTGCTCAGGATTCGCACCTGATTCCCTTTTCTTGCACGGATGAAACACCCATGCATCACCATTTCGGCTGCAAAGGTACACATTATTTTATATATATGCAATTTTTTCCCGAAAAAATGCACATACAGCTGCAAGACAGTACGGGTTGCACGTCCTAGAGTGTTAAATAGATATAATTCTTTGCAAAAACTTAGTACTTTGTATTGCAAGGTACTAATATTTTGCCTATCTTTGCACCCGAAATCAAATCATACGCAAGATTATGAACATCGAGAACGCAAAGTCACAGATGAGAAAAGGGATGCTGGAGTACTGCGTGTTGCTGCTCCTGAAGCATCGCCCGTCTTATGCCAGTGACATTATCCAACAACTGAAGAATGCGGAGCTGCTCGTGGTGGAGGGAACGCTCTATCCCCTGCTGACCCGCCTGAAGAACGACGGTCTGCTGCAGTATGAGTGGCAGGAGTCCACGCAGGGTCCTCCCCGCAAGTACTATGCCCTCAGTGCTGAGGGCGAAAAGTTCCTCGAAGGCCTCGACGGCGCATGGAACGAACTCTCTAACACCATTGATTATCTCAAAACCATTACCCCCAAACTATTAGAGGTAAAAAAGTAAAAAGGTAAAAAAGTAAAGATATGAAAAAGAATATTACCATCAACCTGTGTGGGCGCCTGTTTCAGATAGACGAGGATGCCTATGAACTGCTGCAGCAGTATATCGAGTCGCTCCGACAGTCGTTCGGACGTGAGGAAGGCGGCGAGGAAATCGTCAACGACATCGAGGCCCGCATTGCAGAGCTGTTCTTAGAGCTGAACCAACAGGGCGTCGAGGCCATCACCATCGAGCATGTGAAGGACATCATCACCCGTATCGGCAAGCCTGAACAACTGGCAGGTGAGGAAGAGAAGCAGGAAAACGGCGGACATAAGTACGACTCTTTCCGCTCTGCGGCCCAGGGCATCAGAGATAATGTACGCGCAAGGACAGCCGGCAAACGGCTCTTTCGCAATCCCAACGACAAGATGGTGGCTGGTGTGCTCTCAGGCATTGCCGCCTATACAGGATCGGATGTCACTTGGTGGCGCATCGGCTATGCAATGTTGATATTGGCCTCCAACTTCCTGTTCCCCTTGTTTGGAATATGGTTTACCTTCGGATTCTTCCTCCACGTCAATCTGGCCTTTATCATCTTCTATTTCGTGCTGGCCATTGCCATTCCTGTGGCTGATACACCCAAGCAGGTGTTGGAGATGGAAGGTAAGGAGGTAACGCCGCAGAACCTGGCCGATGTCGTCGTAGAAGACAAGCAACCTGCGCAGCATCGTCGCGGGTGTCTGGGATCGTTCTTTTCCGTGATTATCACGATCTTCATGGGTATCTTTGTAGGACTTGCAGCCATCGTCGGACTGGTGCTGCTGGTCTGCCTGCTGCTGATCATCGTGTCATTAGTGGTGGTGTTTACCGTGCCTTCTGTTAGGATGTCTCTGCCTTTCGATTTCGAAGATCTGCATCTGGCGGAACTCATGAGTGTGCATCCCTGGATCGTGATAGCCTTTATCATCGGACTGCTGCTCGCCCTTTGCATTCCTCTTTATGCCATTGCCCACATGCTGTTCTCACGGGCAGGAAAGGTGCAGCCGATGGGTATCGGACAGCGCATCCTGTGGATTGTGCTATGGGTGGCATCGCTGTGCTGCCTGTTCCCGGCGCTCGTCTGGATTCAGGAGCAGGAAAAGGAGGAATATAACGAATGGATAAGGGAGAAATATTCCTATCAAGGTGTGATGATGAACCAACAGGACAAGGATTTCCTGCGTAAAGGCGGTTGGAACCTGATCAAGGCTGAGAACTGCGTCCACTATACCTATACCGGATATTACGATGGCAATCACAATTTGCGTTTCCTGGATGTCTATAATGAAAACTGCGATGAGGTGTTTCAGGTGGAGCGTAAGGAGGCCGTCAAACCAGGCGTCTATCGCCTTGACTGTGTGGTCAGGGCAGAGGGACCCGGGCCTTGCGTCTACGCCATCGGCGACAGCGTCAAATTTGAATCGATTCCTGTTTATGAGAATCTGGACGGTAAACCTGACATGGGCTGGTATGACGTGAGCATCGACAACATTGTGGTTACTGGCGACTCCATCGCCTACGGTCTTTCTTCTGACGAAGCATTCACAGGTCAGACATGTCAAGCCCAGTGGTTCTCGGCTACCGACTTCAAACTCACCCGCACGGGCGACCTGCCAAAACAAAAGAAATAAAGACAACGAATTACACGAATTTTACGAATTAAAATATGAAAAAACTATTATTATCAACCATGATGCT
>JAEETD010000140.1 GCA_016290175.1 Prevotella sp.
ACAAGACCAATCGTCAGGACCGTGAGGGCCACGGCCGTCAGCAGTATGGTCTGCCTTATGGTCAGGACGAGCTCATCGAAGCCCTCGCAGTTGCGAACAAGAATCTCGTTGTCGTCAATATCAGCGGCAATGGCGTGGCCATGCCTTGGCTGGCTAAGGTGCCTGCTGTCGTGCAGGGCTGGTTCATCGGTTCTGAGGCCGGTGAGGCCATCGCAAGCGTCCTGGCAGGCGATGTGAACCCCTCAGGTAAGTTGCCCTTCACGTGGTATGCCAGTCTGGAGCAGTGTGGTGCCCATGCCCTTGACACGTATCCCGGCACCTGGCGCGAGGGTCATCAGATCATCGACGAGGAGTACAAGGAGGGTATCTACGTGGGTTACCGCTGGATTGATAAACTGAAAAGTGAGAAACGGAAAGTAAATAGCAATCCGCTCTTCGCTTTCGGACATGGTTTGAGCTATACCACCTTCCAGTTGGGTAAGCTTACAGCTGACAAGCCTGCGATGACTGCCGACGGCCAGATGACCTTTACCGTTAGCGTAACGAATACTGGCAGCAAGGCTGGTGCCGAGACTGTTCAGCTTTACATCAGCGACAAGCAGGCCTCTGTCGATCGTCCTGTCAAGGAGCTGAAGGCTTTCCAGAAAGTCTTCCTCCAGCCTGGCGAGACCCGGCAGGTGAGCCTCACCATCGACAAGCAGGCGCTGAGCTTCTATGACGAGGTGAAAGGCCAGTGGACGGCCGAGCCTGGTGTCTTCGAGGCACTGGTAGGTACGGCCTCCGACCGTCTGACAGGCAAATACTCTTTCGAACTTCATTGATTTATTCATATAGGTTAATAGAATTAGTTAGTAATAGTAGTAGTAAAAAGAGTTTTTAGGTTAACCGTTAAAGGACGAGTGCGCGATGTATTCGTCCTTTTTCATTTTTTATTCGTAATTATTTGGTCGTAAAAGTTATTTTGCTTATCTTTGCACGGCCTAAACTAACTTTTTATGAAGAGAACTCTACTATTACTAATGGTTCTGATGGCAGGTCTGTCTCTTTCTGCTGAGGAGTATGATTTGCAGGCTATCTATGAGCAGATAGATGATGCCATCGACCACTCTCCAGAATATGTGGCCGACTACGAACGGCAGATAGAGGATAAACGTCTGCAATATGTCAAGGCAACTGCTCCCGAAGAGAAATACCAGCTGGCATTCCAGCTATATGAGTCCTACAAGTCATTTATGAACGATTCTGCCCTTTACTATATCGATGAGGCAGAACAGTGGGCAGTCCGTCTGAATCAGCCTGAACGTGTCGGTAACTGTCGTGTGCTCAGAGCCTTCCAATGCTCTACCGTAGGCTATTACAGCGAGGCGCTTACCTTCCTGAAATCAGTCAATAAGAATCAGCTCGACAGCGTGGGTCTGAGAAACTATTACATGACGCAGATGCATGTCTACGGCGAGTTGGGCTATTACTCGAAGATCCTTTCCATGCAGAGTGGCTACTATCAGAACCGTTCGCTCTATCGCGACTCGCTCTTTGCGATTGCCAGTCACGATAGCCCTGATTATTATATGAACAGGATCTATCAGCTGCAGGAGCAGAACCGCATGGCGGAAGCGCGCGAAATCTGCGACAAATGGCTTCGGCAGGTTACGCCCGAGAGCCGTGATTATGCCATCGTCTGCTATTACCGCTGGATGAGCAGCGAGACGCCCGAGGAAAAGCAGTATTGGCTGGCGCAGTCGGCTCTTAGCGATATTCGTCACGCCGTGATGGATCAGGCGTCGCTCCTGCAGTTGGCTGAGATCTTGAACAATGAAGGCCATCTGGAGCGCTCGTATAAGTATATCCGTTTCACATGGGACTGCAACAACCGCTTCAACACCCGCATGCGCTCCTGGCAGATTACGCCCATCTTGAATGTCATCGAGAACAACTATCAGAAGGCCGTCGACCATAACACGAAAGTGCTCTGGACGTCAGTCGTGGTGGTGAGCGTCTTGGCCCTGCTGCTTCTGGGAGTGCTCTTGTTCCTCCATCGCAGGAATCGACAGCTCGATGCCGCCCGCCAGGCACTGAAGACCTCGAATGATGAACTTGAGGGCGCCAATCGTATGCTGGCTACACAGACGGAAGAGCTCTCAACGCTCAACACCCAGCTCTCTGCGCTCAATGCCCAACTCTCGGAGAGCAATCAGGTGAAGGAAGAGTATATCGGGCGCTTCATGAGCCTCTGCTCGCAATATATCGACAAACTCGACGATTACCGCAAGATGGTGAATAAGAAGATGAAGAACAAGGAACTGGAAGAGCTCTATCGCCTCTCGAAATCATCGGAGCTGAAAGAGCGCGAGCTCGACGAGCTGCTGCAGAACTTCGACTCCGTGTTCCTGCACCTTTACCCCAATTTCGTCGATGAGTTCAATGCCCTCTTGCAGCCCGAGCTGCGATTCCAGAAGAAGGACGACAACCGTCTGGTCACCGAAATCCGCATCTTCGCCCTCATCCGTCTGGGCATCGAGGACTCTTCGAAGATAGCCGAGTTCCTCCACTACAGCGTGAACACCATCTACAACTATCGTGCCCGCATCAAGAACGGAGCCCTCGACAATCGCGAGAGCTTCGAGCGGCGTGTGAAGATGCTGGGGCGCGTACAGTGATGGTCAGGCACCTGGGAATTTCGACTGAAGATACTGCTGGAAAGTCTCGCGGTAAGCTTCTGTGACGCGGATAATCTCTGCCGAAGTGCCTTCCTCGCCGATATAGATACAGTCGTTACGGTCTACCTTGCGGATCTTGGCGAGCGCCACGATATACGATCGGTTCACGCGCATGAAGAGCTGTTGGGGCAGCATGTCCTCCACCGCTTTCATCGTCAGGTGCGTTATCAGTGCCTTGCGCTCGCCTTCGAGGTAGAACATCACGTAATCCTTCATGCCACAGACATAGATAATCCTCTCGAGCGCCACCTGCCGGTATTCACCGTCGACTTTTAAGAAGATGGTTGAGCTTTGGTTTACAGTTGACGGTTTACGGTTTACAGATGATAACTCTGAGGGTTCAGAGGAGTTTGCCTGCAAATCACCTGTAAACTGTAAACTGTAAACCGTAAACCATTCCTTCGCTTTTTCCACTG
>JAEETD010000141.1 GCA_016290175.1 Prevotella sp.
AGACAATGAAAGCAAACTATCTGAAAATCGCAATAGCAGTAGCAATGCTGTTTGCCGCAAACATGAATGCCAACGCTCAGTTCGGTAAGTTAAAAGGTATCGCAGACAAGGCGAAGAATACCACGAAGAAAGTGGAGAAGGCTGAGAACCAGTCGTCAGATGCCGTCTCAAAAGCCGCCAAGGCAACAATGAGTCCTGAGCAGGCAGAGCAACTATTGGCTGAGAAGGAGAACTACTGGCTTGATGAGCAGGGCCAGACCCTGAAAGACATGCGTCAGCAGCAGAAGCAGACGGAGAATTTCAACAAGATCAAGGCAAAGCTGCAGAAAGAGGTGAAACCCACGAAGATCTTCAAGGTTATCCAGATGAACCTGCGCGGCAGAAAAAACAATCTGGACTACGGCACCTGGAACAGACAGAACTATCCTAACATGCCAGAGCCTTACCAGAGCAACGAGGAGTTGGGTGACCTGTGGCGCGATATCTATCTGGCCTTCTACGAGAAGGGCGGTAAGTACTATGTCGTTCGTCCTGAGTTCCGCACTATCCACTACACTCCTGAAGCCAATGCAAAGTACAAGAAGGATTTTACCCCTGACACAACGTTCAGCCCTGGTCTGAATCCTGCTATAGAGATTCCTGCAGACAAGGCCGAGAAGTATTTCAAGTAATCAATCACCATCTAAATCATTCATTTATATATGAAAAATATCATCAAATTATCAATGGCAGCAGCTCTGCTGTTCGCAGTCAATATGAACGCCAACGCCCAGTTTGGCAAGTTGAAGAAACTCGCCGACAAGGCAAAGCAGACCGTTACCACGGGGGAAGTATCTGGCACAGAGGACGTAACGAATGTCACCAGCTCGTCTTCTTCATCGAGCGACAACTCTTTCATGTCACCCATTGTCGTCGAGAATAATGGTGCCAAAGCTGCCGGCGGTCTCGACAAGTACATCGGTATGACAGAGGCTGACGAGGCCCTCGTCTATTCCTACTATCAGCCAGGATCAAGCGATTTCAGGACAGAAGGCAAATACGACTGTGGTAAGACCTATGGCAATATGATTGCCCAGAAGATTGTGGATATGTATCGCATGATCAAGAGCAACGGTAAGATGGATCTGGCCAGCTGCACCCCAGAGAATCTGCGTGATTTCTACTATGGTAAGCCCAAAGGAACCGCTGTCGTCACTGGCAGACCCGATCTAAACGACTGGCTGGAGCATGCCCTGAATCCGCGTTCGAAGTATAGTAGTCTGAACAAAGGTGAACAGAACGTGCTGATGCCAAAGGCCGATGCAGAAGCTTTCAAGCGTGCAGCCGAGAAGGCCAAGCAGGCTTACGAGGCCAAGTTCGGTGCTATCCCCAAATCATAAATCAACGACATAATACCCCATTAAAACCCATTAAATTCTTAAGACATTATGAAGAAGTTTATGATGACTATCGCCATGATGGCAATAACTGTCTGCATGATGGCAGCAAACAACACCGAAGGAGATTTCCCTGAGAAGGTTACCACAGACCAATTCACATTCAAACTTAACACCAAGAAGTGGAAATACAATGGCAGCCAGAAAAATGAATCCATCAGAATCCAAACCATAAATGATCCCAAGATCAGTGTCAACATTAGCACGTCGACCATTGCATGGGAGCATTGGAAGAATGCAAAGAGCAAGTCATATACAGCTGGTAAGGTTGTTAAGAAAGGTGGCAAAAGTTTCGAGACGTTCTTCTCTGGCAGTCCTGAGGAAGGCAGCTCCAAGTATTCGTTTGGAATGTGGGCTGGTATCCCTATCAATCCGAAAGGAAATATCGAGATTTACATCATGGGCCGCAAGAACCCCGATCAGAAGCCCAAGGATCTGGTCTATCCGATTCTGGACGAAGTGCTCTCGATGTTGAAGTTTAAATAACTGAATTTTACAAGAATCCCTGTCAAAGGTCATCGCCTTGACAGGGATTCTGAGTTATTTTACAGTGAATACTGCAGCATGACGAAGCTGTAGGGGGCAAGGTCGAGACTGAACTTCTTCTGGGCCTTGATCTGTTCGCACTTAGGAACGATGGGCTGGGTCTCAAAGTTGTTCTCGTCATCAGGATTGCCTGAAAGAACGGTCTTGGTTGCCATCTTCTTGATACCAAAGCGACTCAAGTTGATATTAGCCTTCTTGGTCTCGGCACTGGCATTACAGATTTTCACGAAGAGCTGACGGGTCTTGGTGTTGAGGATCACGCTCTGACCGTAATGAACATTCTCCATGGGCTGGATGGCATCAGCGGCATCACCCTCGAACTTCACACAGTCGCCATACCAGTAGTTACCTGAAGACTGTCCGAAGAGCTGCTGCACATAGTAGCTGCAGGTGAGGAACGGACGCTCGTTGTCGTAATAGATGAGGTCAGGATTCCACTGGGTACCGTCCTTACGGGCAAAGAGCGGCGCATAACTGGTCATGCTGACCACATCGGCATTACGCTCTACATGAAGCAGATAAAGACCCTCAGCAAGAGCATCGATCAGTTTCTTATCCTTAGCAGCATATTCGCCGAGATAGACCTTTGTCTTAGCATCACGAGGGTAGTTGTCGTACTGACGCTTGTTCAGGAAGAAATCGTGCTGCTCGTAGTAGTGCTCGTCGAGGATAGGCATATCAAGTTCGTTGGCGAGCTTCCAGCCAGCCTCAAAGTCAGGATTGCCTGCATGAGAACCAGGGCCGGCTGTACCCACGATCACAATCTCAGGATGAGCCTTCGTCACGCGTTCATATATATATTTAAAGCGCTCGATGAACTCTGGAGAGATCTTCTCCTCATTACCAATACCCAGATACTTTAGGTTGAAGGGTTTAGGATGACCCTGATCAGCACGCATCTTCGCCCATTTGTTCGTAGCGGGATCACCATTTGCCCACTCAATGAGGTCGATAGCCTCAGCCACCCACTCATCCATCTCGTTCATAGGCACCACGTCCTGAGCCTGCGTAGGCCACATATTCCATCCACCGTTAGCACCCTGACAGCTGACACCAGCAGGCAGAATGGGAACTGGCTCCATACCAAGGTCCTCGCAGAACTGGAAATACTCGAAATAGCCGAGACCACAACTCT
>JAEETD010000142.1 GCA_016290175.1 Prevotella sp.
CAGCCATCACAATCGGTATCACTTTCAGACCCACCCAGTAGTCAGGCTTTCTGACGATGTATTTCACGATCAAGTATTCCGACTCATCATGGACGTTAAGACATCCGATCACTATCAGGAACGCCAATAGCGTAAAGATAATGAAGTATTTCATCGCCTGCTCATACATCTCGTGCTGCCCCTTTTCCTTGACGCCAGAGAACACGATCGGCTCGTAGGCAAAGCGGAAAGCCTGGGTAATCATTGCCATGATCATTGCAATCTTCGAGCAGGCACCATAGATACCGAGTTGCTCCCGCATTTCCATTTTGTCACCTTCGTAGATATAGGGGAAGAGCATCTTATCAGCTGTCTGGTTCAGGATGCCTGCAATACCTAGGATAAGAATGGGCCACGAATAACTGAGCATCGTACGCAGCAATTTCGTGTCGAGTCGCCAGCGGAAACCCGTATACTCCGTAATGAGACAGATGGCGAGCATAGCTGTGCAGACGAGGTTGATATAGAAGGCGTAGCCCACATCCTTGCCATCCATCCAAGCGAAGTAGATGACGTTGAGCAGGATGCTTACCACGATGTTCAGCAGTTTGAGTGCTGCAAACTTGATGGCTTTCTTCTGTTGTCGCAGATGGGCGAAAGGAATGCAGAGGAAGGAATCGATGGCCACCGTCACCGCCATCACCCATACCCACTCAGGATGGTCGCCATAGCCCATCAACGAACTGATGGGGTTGATAAAGATGATGACCAGCGCTGCGAAGATTGCAGAGACAGTTCCCACGCTGATTAGTGTGGTGGAATAAACCACCTGCGAGTCCGTGTGTGTCTTGTTGGTAAAGCGGAAATAGGTGGTCTCCATGCCAAAGGTGAGGATCACCAGTATCAGTGCCACATAGGCGTACATATTGGTAATGACGCCATAGCCGCCCGAGGCAGCTGAGAGTTGGGCAGTATAGAGTGGTACCAGCAGGTAGTTTAAAAACCTACCGATGATACTCGAGAGCCCGTAGATGGCCGTGTCTTTTGCTATTGTCTGAAGTTTGCCCATTTTTACCCTTTTACCTTTATCCAAAGAATAAGTATGCTATTGCGATGGCTGCGATGATGCCTGCCAGATCTGCCAGGAGACCGCAGGTCACAGCGTGACGGGTCTTCACGATGCCCACGCTGCCAAAGTAGACGGCGAGGATATAGAAGGTGGTGTCTGTCGAGCCTTGGAAGATACAACTCAGACGTCCGATGAACGAATCTGCACCATAGGTGGTCATCGCGTCTACCATCATGCCTCGGGCCCCGCTGCCTGACAGAGGCTTCATCAGGGCTGTGGGCAGGGCGCCCACGAAATCGCTGTTGCCACCACAGGCCTCCACGCTCCACTTGATACCGTCGATAAGCATATCCATTGCGCCAGAAGCACGGAACACTCCGATGCCCACAAGGATGGCCACCAGATAGGGGATGATGCGGACGGCTGTCGTGAAACCGTCCTTCGCACCCTCGATGAAGGCATCGTAGACATTGACCTTCTTCCTGATACCTGCCAGGATGAAGGCGATGATAATTGTCATCAGCAGGATGTTGGCTGTCGAAGTGCTCACCTTGTTCATCAGCACGGAGTCTAACTGTCCGAAGCCCCAGATGACGCCTGCCACTACGAGGGCTGCACCTCCTAAGAAGAGCAGGATCGTACGGTTCAGCAGATTGATCTTCTGAAAAAGGCTCGTGATGATAACGCCTGCCAAGGTCGAGAAGAACGTGGCCAACAGAATGGGGATGAAGATGTCTGTGGGCTGGGCTGCTCCCATCTGGGCGCGATACACCATGATGGAAATAGGTATCAGCGTCAGACCGCTCGTGTTCAGCACCAGGAACATGATCATCGGGTTCGAGGCCGTATCCTTCTTGGGATTCAGTTCCTGCATCTGCTCCATCGCCTTCAGACCAAGGGGCGTAGCGGCATTGTCCAAGCCCAGCATGTTGGCTGCGATGTTCATGAAGATGGAGCCCGTGACAGGATGGCCTTTGGGGATATCGGGAAACAGTTTGGTGAACAACGGACTCAGCATCTTGGCCAGGATATTCACCACACCGCCCTTCTCGCCAATCTTCATGATGCCGAGCCAGAGGGCCAATACACCTGTCAGGCCTAAGGAGATCTCAAAGGCCGTTTTCGACGAGGAGAACGTCGAGTCCATCATTGCGGGGAACACATCGAAGTCTCCGAAAAACACCAATTTCACCAGCGCTATCACAAACGCGATGATGAAAAATGCTATCCAAATCCAATTTAATACCATATCAGCGGGCAAAGTTACACATTATTTTCGAATTACACAATAGGAACTAACCCGAAAGTGTACGTGCCTACGCAATTTTTGCGGGAAGGCTTCCTAACAATTGTTGGAAAGCCAAGGAAAAAGTGTTGGAAGGCCTTCTAAAAAATGGGGGTATATTAGGCATATCCCCAATTACTCCGAGAGTATTCCGCAATACTCCGAGAGTATTCTGCGCTACTCCGAAAGTATTCTGAGATACTCCGAAAGTATTTTCCAATAAGTTCGGATTATTTCCCGATACCCCGTTATGCTAAAAAAGAAAAGAGCGGCTACTCGCGCAGCCGCCCTCCAACTAAGTTATTATCTAAGTATCTGATGATTCAATTACCACCACTTAATTTGGTCTCTAAATGAGGCTGTAGCCTGAACCCAATCCACGAAGAGAGGATAAGTGCCTTTCATGCTTTCGCGCTCATTAACCCATTGGAAATTGATATCTACACCAATCTTTGAAGCGGGATCGCCTTGTACAGCTGTCAACTCAACCCATGCGCCATTCTTCTTAACATAAACAGGGATGTCCTTAGCGTTGGTATAGGTCGTGTTGAGAGTAAGGAATTTATCTTCCTTGTTTGCAGAATTTAATCCTTTCAGATGAGCATTGGTGTTCACCATAGTAATGACATCAACACCGAAGAGTTCGTGTACCTCATTTGCAAGATAATCCTGGTCGTTCTGTGGATTTGCAATACCGATGATCAGAGGCAGTGTACCACCGGCAGCCTTCAGCCTGATCTTAGTTTCTGTTGCT
>JAEETD010000143.1 GCA_016290175.1 Prevotella sp.
GCATACTGTATCAAATCCGATTTATTCATAACTACTATATTTTGATGATACTCTTCTTGTCCGTACTGAGGCCAAGCCGCTTGTAGAAGATGGCCCCGTTGTTCTTATACAACTCCAGCAGTTCCTTCGTCCTGCCTTCCTCACAAATTTCCTGCATCTCCTGTTTGGTAATCATGTGTCCTGCGATGTTTCGCCAAGCCATGAACCTGCACTTTATGTCAGGGTTGCTGTAGTTGGAGCAGTTGAAGGCAGTCGGGCTGACGAGGATGTCACCCCCGCAGACGGGACAGACGGCAATCTTCGAGTCCAGCACGACTTTCCCTTCCTCTGCCAGAGTCAGGACAGACGAGAAAATCTTACCGTCCCCGTTGGAGAAACCGTCAAGCACCTGTGCGTTGCCTTCAAGGAAGTCCTCCATCTCCGAATCCGTAATCTTACGGTTGCAGAGAATGCCAGGCACATGGAACCTGCACAGCGGATCCTGCGGGATGCTGTTCTCGCAGGCATAACCCTTGCCGGTCTTCACGACGCGCCCGCCACACACAGGGCACCTGCCCTGAAGATAGTGTGACTTGATCTCCACGTCCACCTTCCCGTTCTCGATGACGAACCGCGCCTGAAAAGGCTGCCCGTTCACGTTCCACATGGTCATCTCCTCCGTGGAGCCGTCGGTAATCAGCTTCTTCGCCAGTCTGTCATCAAACTCGATGCCATGATGCTTGTTATGTATGATGAACCCGCACTTCCTACCGCCTGCCTGCTTTCTGGCATCACAGCAGTAGCCGTGTTCGGTCTTGATGATGTTTCCCTCACCGCAGACAGGGCATCTGCCCAACACTTTCGATTCTGTACTTTGTTCCATTAATAGATTTATTCGTTTATACTATAGATTCTCCCACTGGTAGATCAGGCTCTCGGCCACGGCCTTGCCAGACATCACGGTAGCCCATCCTTCAGGATCAAGACCAAACCACAGGTCATGCCAAGACATCGTGCGAATCTGCCATGCCAGCAGCCACAGGTCAGTGTTGATATTCTCCAGCTTCGTCACCACCTCATTGGCCACATAGTAGCGTTCAGCCGAGTTCAGGAGATTCACCTTGTGCTTCTCAGGCTCTCCGTTGGAGCCGGTGACATTGTACGAGCCGCTTGTCACCAGCTGCTGCATGAACGGATAGAGGCTTGCCATCTGCGTAGCGGCATCCGTTATCTCGTCCGATACAAGAACTGCGATGGCCGTACCCTTCAGATGTCCGGGCAATGAGTTTTTCACCAGGGAGATGTTCTGTGGAATCTCCACCGTCACCAGCTCTGCAGCCCTCTTAATCTGATAGAGGTTCTGCATGGCACCCTGTGCGTTGGATAGGTAGTCCAGGATCTTGTTCTCCACCTGATGCATGCGATCCATGGCCACCGTGACGGCAGCCTCGGCAGCGATGATCTTCTTCTGGGTCTTGTTCCTGTTGTCGTAGATGTTGTTCAGCACCTCCGTCTGAGCGACCACGGCAGCCGTCAAGGCCGGGTCAACCTGCTGGGCGCACATCTTTCCCGTGACGGCCAGCAGCATTCCGATACTAATTGTTCGTAATCTCATAAATTCTCTTGTCATTTTTACATTTCTCAACTTTATCCCTTAGCTGACCAACGACATCCTCATCCACCGAAACGCCACGCATATCCACCATAGCGTCTGAACGGTCAGTCGAGAATACCGTTACGGTCTTTATTCCCATGAGACGCTGCAGCAGGCTCTGGCTCTCCTTGTAGTCCACGATCCTGTACAGCTCGATATAGTCCGTATGACGGGCAAACACGCCCTTCACCCTGCACAGCGTATCATCATCGATGACCCATTTCTGGGACACGAGCATGACATACCGTGTCAGGCATACCAGAAACACGAAGGCCAGCAGGCCCAGTGACGTATAGGCAATGAGCTGCTCACACCTGTTATACACCACAGGCACCGCCCCTGCCAGGAAGGCCAGCACGGCCACCAGCTCCTTGTCCTCTGCGACGAATTGTCTGTAATCAGCCCTGATAGTCATAACTATAACTTTCTACCTTTATTTCTTCTCTCCTCCAGCGCCTTGTTGCGCTGGAACTTGTTCACCTCCTCCGTCTGGACGAAGGGCTTGTTCATAATCACGTCGTTCCAGTCCTTGAAGGTCTTCGGCGGCTTCCACAGTGAAAGCCGTTTCGGAATCCTGAAGTGCTTCGACAGCTCCGAAAGGGAGGTCTCGTCGTGGGACAGCCTTATTTCCTTCCCACCGGCATTGACCATGACACAATCATCCGTCTTGACGATGTTCAGATGTCTGTCACCAAGGACGCTTGCCATCCTGAGGCTGTAGATGCGCCCTGCCAGGTCATTGTCGAAGCAGTCCACGGCACAGGCCCGTTCATAGTGCTTCATGATAGTGCTCACCTGAAGGTCAGAGAACGTACCTCCGATGGACACGAACACCGACGACTCCTTATCCAGCTTCAGTCTGTTCGCCTGCCAGAAAGCCATGATGTCATACGCACTCTCCCCGAAATAGACGTTCCTGACAGCCATCGGGTTCTCGACGGAAGCCATGTCGACTATCCATGCAGCGGTCGTGGAGTTGCTGCCCGTAGCCTTGCTCTTGAACTTGTTGTAGCCGCGTATCTCATAGCCCACGACCTCATCACTCCCCGGCACCCTGTAAGGAAAGCCAAGATTGAAGTCCTTGAAGTTCTCCGACTGCTTATCCATAAGCCGTACGATATATGGTGCGAACGTCCTGACGGTTTCCTCGGAGAATCCCCTTGGAAGCATGTAGTTCATGCCGTTCTTCAGGTGCTCGGCGATAGGCTGCACCTCATATCGGGACGGATCAAACGGTTCCTGCTTGTAGCCCATCTTCTCCAGATACTTGCCGTCGGCCAGGTCCGGGTCGGGATTGTCAGCCATACGGTTCAGGATGCGTCCCACCTTGTCCCACTCGTTCTGTCCCACATCATTGAAGGAACCGAGATTCTCCATGATAAAGGCGATGACATCCCCGCCACCCCGTCCGTTATGACGGAAGTACG
>JAEETD010000068.1 GCA_016290175.1 Prevotella sp.
TATGCGGTCATCCGTGGCGAAAGGCCAGCCACATCGGTAAGTCCGAGGATGTACACCATCGCCAGCGAACTGGCCACCATCCCGAATGTCGAGAACAAACAGGTCGTGATAGTGCGCGACCAGAAGAACAGGAGTGCCGCCGTCATCCTTCCTGCCGGAGCCTCGCTGGAGAAGAACAACGAGGTGCCTGGCATGAACAAGAACCGCTTCGTCATTGCCCTGAAGCGCCAGGGAATCGATGATGTGCAGTTCTACAATGCCGGTGGCGCCCTCGGCCTAAACCAGTCCAATGAGTTCTTTGCCAACAAGCATGTGGAGGTGGCTCACCTGAAGCAGTACGACCTTGTCCCGGACGAGACGGTTGACCTGTCAGAAGAGATTGCACGTACCGGCAAGATTGAGATAGAGAAGGTCAGCGCCATCAAGAACGACCAGAACGACTGGGTGTTCTATGTGAAGCCCGCAGAGGGTGAGGCTGTCACCATACAGCCGGAGGCTGCCGACCTTGGCAAGTTCTTCTCTGCCATTCAGACAGAGAAGTCCGATGCCGTGCGCGAGGAGATGGGACAGAAGTATTATATGCTTGCCCAGCAGCATCCGGAGCTGAAACAGGACTTCTTGATGCCGAAGGTGGAAAATGTCGATCTCGACCGCATCAAGAGCGTCCATATCTCCAAGGACAAATACGACGACAAGAAAGTCTATGTCAGTGCCGTCGTCGATGACAACAGCCGTCTGAACACCCGCATAGACCGCGACAGCCCGGAGTGGCAGCACTTCTGGCTTGTTGACGACAAGGCGGGCTACAAGGTGGCCCTTGCCGCCAAGCTGTTTGAGGCAGAACTGACCAAAGGACAGGAAAAGGCCGTGGAGCAGAACCAGGAAGAGACCGTCAAAGATGACAAGGAGGTTACCGCAGAGACAGACGAGGAACAGGAAGAAGACGTGGAGGAGCAGACTCAGACCCGCTCCTTTCGCAGATAGGAACTATGGACAAGCAGGCATTCTTTGAGAAATATGCAGCGTGGGCGATGGAGCAGCAGCAGCGGTATGGCATCCCTGCCTCCGTCACGCTGGCCCAGGCTGCCATTGAGTCCTCATGGGGGGAGAGCGCCCTTTCAAGGGAGGACAAGAACATGTTCGGCATCCATGCCACCAAAGGCTGGATCAGTTCCGGCAATCCTTACGTCGTGCGTAACGACATGGGCATGGTGGAGTTCTGCAAGTATGGCAGTGAGGCCGAGAGCTTTGAGCACCATTCCCGCTTCCTGATGGAGAACCAGCGCTATTCCCGCTGTTTCACCTACACGAGTGACGACCATGCCCATTGGGCACAGGCCATCTGCGATGCTGGCTATGCCTACAGGCCACCGGGTAATCCCAACCGCTATGCGGACACCATAGAGTCCATCATTAACGGCAACCATCTGGAGCGTTATGACCAGATGGCCATTGCTGATGCCAGGCAGAAAGGCATAGAGATAGGATATATGAAGGGAGGGCAGACGGACTTCCGTGTCAGCGGAGTGAACGGGGGCGGTGGCTATGCCGTCATGCCTGGCAACTATTCCTTTCCTCTTGCCGGTGAGCTTGTGATGTCCGACGGCTTCGGGAAAGACCCTACCAGCTACAGGAGCCATACCCATAACGGCATAGACCTTCGGGCCAGCTATGTGGATGTCCTTGCAACGGAGGATGAAGGAAAGGTCGTCGGTGTAGGCAGCGACAGCACCAGCGGGAAGTATGTCACCGTGGTCTATGACCGTCCTGACGGCTCCAAGTGGCGGGTGTCCTACTGCCACCTCTCAGAGCAGAGCGTGTCTGAAGGAGATACCGTTTCCGCAGGGATGAAAGTGGGTGTCTCGGGAAATACCGGCAACAGCACCGGCCCGCATCTTCACCTGACGGTGAAACGGCAGGAAGCCGGAGAGACCTCTTTCAAGGCCGTTGACCCTCTTGGCTACCTGGCAGAGATTGCCGTCGCTGGGCAGCTGGAAGGTACGGTGACCAGGAAAGGGACTGGCGAGGACTTGCTCGCAGCACGAAAGGAGAGCATACAGATAGATGATTCGGGGCGACGCCTGGCAGAGCCTGTCAAGGACGACGGACAGCTGCTTGCCCATCTATCGAACTCCACCGACCCGAAAGACTGGCTGAGCCTGTTAATGATGAATAACGGTGAGGAGGGCGTAAGCCAGGGTGGTGGCCTGGACAACCTTATCTCGACCTTGTTCATGGGCGTCATCGCATTGGCCATGCAGCTCGACCATGGAGTAACTGCTCAGCAGGACAGCGGGCAGAAGGTCATTCCTGCACTTACGGACAGCCCTTCTGACCGGCAGACCGTCATAGAAAGACAGCGCAACGGTGTCGATGTGAACGCCTTGCGGCAGACGGCATCCCTCAATTTCGACATTGATTATCCGGAAGAACAACAGGCCAACAATGTGCGCCTGGCATAATCATCAATAACAAACAATTCAGCTATGATCAAATGTGAAGTAAGCAAGCTCTGTGCCGTCATCGACCGTCAGGCAGAGCCGAAGAAAGGAAAGGACGGTCAGACATTTTTGTCGTTCAGTGTGAAACTGCCTGTCGAGGGACGTGACGGTTCCCTCTCCGGCATCCTCATCAGCGTCTCCGTGGACGGTGACAAGGGAAAGGCCGCCGACCTCAAGGTCGGGCGTAGGGTGGAGATTCAGGGAACGCTCTTTCCACGGAAGAAAGGCGACACCGTCTATTTCAACCTGCGTGCCGAGGATGTGAAGGTCGTCGGCAAGAACGAGGCGGATGCCATCGAGGGGGAGATGCACTTTCAGGGAAAAATCGGCAAAGACCGTGACGGCAGGCCCGCCGTTGAGAACCGCACCGACAAGAAAGGCAATCCCTTCCAGACGTTCTCGGCCTATTCATCAGAGAAGGACGGGGACAACCGCGAGTATCTCTGGGTGAGGTTCCTGAACTTCTCGCCAGACAGTGACGGATGTGTCCAGGCAGAGACCTTCATAGACGTGAAAGGCGACTTGCAGCTTGGCTTTTTCAACAACAAGCCCGATATCAGCTGCCGCGTCAGGGAGATTCAGCCTTGGACATTGCATACTAACTAACGATGGTCTATGAGACATAGCTACAACAGGGATGCTTCCCAGACATCCGGACAGAGGGGCCGCTGGCACAAGACCGACGGCTCCCCTAACAGTGAGGACCGCGCCCTGCAGCGTTTCGCAGACATGATGATTGAGAAGCTGGAGGACATGGAGAAGAGCAACTGGCAGAAGCCGTGGTTCACCGACGGCATCGTCGGCCTTCCGCAGAACCTTGACGGGCGTCATTACAATGCCAGCAACTCCTTCCTCCTTCTCCTGGAGATGCAGCGGGCCGGCTACCGGCTGCCTGTCTTTGCCACCTTCGACCGCATCAGCCGCCTGAATGCCGTCAAGACCAGGGAGGGATGGAAGCCCGCCCTTGGAGACGATGGCCAGTCCCTGCCTCATGTGGGGGTGAACAAGGGAGAGAGCTGCTTTCCCGTCTTCCTCACCACCTTCACCGTCGTCGACAAGGACACCAAGGAGCGAATCAGCTACGACGACTATAAGCGGCTGACACCTGAAGAGCAGAAGCAGTATGAGGTCTATCCCCACCGCCGCGTCTATAACGTGTTCAACATTGAGCAGACGAACATCAAAGAGGCAAGGCCGGAACTGTATAACAAGATAGTGGAGGCCCACCAGGCCAAACCATGTGAACAGGGCGAGGTGAGGACGTTTGCGTTTGAGCCGCTCGACACCATGATCGAGGGCCAGAAATGGTTTTGCCCCATCAACCTGAAGTATCAGGACAGGGCTTTCTATTCCAAGCTGAACGACTCCATCACGCTGCCGGAGAAACGCCAGTTCGCCGAGGCGGGTGACGAGAGCAAGTTCTACGGGACGGCATTTCATGAGATGGCCCACAGCACAGGCATAGAAGGCCGCCTCTGTCGTGACATGGACTCCTCCTACGGTCGTGAGGAACTGGTGGCCGAGATGAGTGCCGCCGTCCTCTGCCAGAAGTACGGCATGGTAAAGTACCTGAAGGAGGAGAAGGGCGAGAACGAGGACAAGGACGACTCGCTGAACTACCTGAAGGCGTGGCTCGGCAATCTTCGCCAGGAGCCGAAGTATCTGAACACCGTACTGAGTGACGTGAAGAAGGCCTCAGACATGATAGACACGAAGATTGAGGAGGTCATCCGCAGCCGCGAGTCCAAGCTTGACATCCGCGAGGATGAGACACAGACGGTAGCCGTCGATGAGACGGGCGATGCCCGTCTTGTCGACGGCGAGAGCCTTGGCGTAGACAGGAAGCAAGGCGACAACGAAGAAGGGCCTGACGTGGAGGAGGTGGAGACAGAGGAACACAGACAGGCTGGCCGCCGCTGGCACCATTAACGAGAAACCATCGTACTACTTTCACAAGCAATACGATGGCAAAGGTATTTTCTAATATGATTGTCTTACATTTCTGCTGACTGGCTACCGCCCCATTCCCATGCTGCTCATCTGCGCCGAAGCGGCATGCTGCTGTCCGGCCCGGACTTGTTCTGCCTCCATCTCCCGGGTGTAGCTGTCCTCCGGCACATACGACAGGTTGCCGAGGTCATCGGCCATCCAGCACCCGTAGATGCCGAAATTGTATTTGGGAAGGCGCTCCACCTGCGTTTCCTCCTTCCACGCCATCCGGCTGCCGTTGCTGATGCGTATTCCCATGTCGTCGTTGAGGTCGATGCCTATTGAGAACGGATTCTGCGGGCCGTTCAGCTGGACGACCTCGCCGTTGACAAGCCTTGCATAGTCTGCCCTGCCGATGGGCACCTCTGTGCAGAGAATGTTCAGGTTCTGCCTGATGATGTCCGTGGGGACGGAGATGACCTGTTGGATGGTATCGTCAAACTGGATGTAACAGCCGTCCTTTGCCATCACCATCCCCTCCTTCAGCATCTTTTGCTGCTCGGCGGTATATTCGTTAAGTTCATTCGACTCCCATCGGGGGATGAAGGCCACGTTCACCGTGCCGTCTTTTGTACGGAGAAGCGACAGACGGGCATACGAAACGACGCTTTCGCCGTCCTCTGTCTTGGTCGTCAAGGGAAGAAGCGGTGTCTCGCGCGACGACAACAGGCGCGTCATCACGCTTTGCGGCAGGTCGTCAATCATCTCTTGGGTGAGACCGAACCTGGCAAGGTCCTCGTAAGGAATCTCCTGCTCTTTGAATCTTTCTAATCTGGGCATAATACTTGTTTTTTGTCATTAAACTGCTGCAAAGGTAGATGAAAACAGCAAGACACAGCATTTATAACGGCACAAAGTCTTGATTTAACACATTTAAGACCGCTCATGTCTTCAAACTGTTAAATCAAGAGGTTTATAGCGGTGTTTTTGATGGTACAGCGGCGTTGATGTACTTTTGCACCGGTTATTAAAGTATTCAGATTGGAATGGAACATTTACGCAAGACACTCGCCGTCGGTCTCACTATCCTCTTCGCCATCACGGCAGTGGCCCAGAAGAAACAGAGCGGGGAGGACAGGCAGTATTGGACCAGTCGCTATTTGAGCGTCAGCTACCCGTTGGGCAGCATCGAGGTAACGTCGTCTTTCGGCATTCGCAAAGCCCCGTTCACAGGGGAACAGGCAAACCACTCCGGCCTTGACCTGAGAGCCAGCTACGAGGACGTGATGGCCATGTTCGACGGCATGGTGGAGCGAACCGGCAGCGATGACCGCTCGGGACTTTTCATCGTCCTCAGTCACGGGGAGTACACCATCAGCTACTGCCACCTGTCAAGGATTCTCTTCAGCCAAGGCGATACCGTCTATGCTGGTGAGACGGTGGCCGTCAGCGGAAACACAGGACGTTCCACTGCCCCGCACCTGCATATCACCGCCAGGCGTAACGGTGAATTGGTGAACCCTTACGACCTGTTATTATATATAAGGAATACGCGCGAGGAATGTGTCAGGGCTTTGGCCGTTGAGGAAGTGGTGCCAAAGGATAAGGAAGCGTTCTTCCGACTCTATGCCGACGTGGCCATGGAGCAACAGCGGAAGTACGGCATACCGGCCTCCGTCACGCTGTCACAGATGGCCTTGGAGAGCGCCTATGGCGAGTCGGATCTTGCCCGCAAGGGTAAGAACTTCTTTGGCATCAAGGTGGGCCGTTCCTGGAAAGGGGCCAAGAGCTGGCATGACGACGACGTGCCAGGCTATTTCAGAAACTACGCCACGGTATGGGAGAGTATCGACGACCATTCACGCCTGCTGATGACAGACAGGTACAAGCGCTGTCGCCAGTACGACAGCCAGGACTATCATCACTGGCTGGTGGAGATAAAGCGGGCGGGCTATGCCAGCGCCAAGGACTATGTGAAGAGTTGCGAGGGCATCATCCGTAAATATCGGCTCTATCTGTATGACCAGATGGCAATGGGGTTTTGAAAGCGGTCTGTCTTTGAAAAAGTACCAGAAGGCAAATCAGCACAGGCTGAAGGGACGACCACTCCTGTAATAGACTGTAAGAAGGAAAAGTCGGAAAGGAATACCTTTGGACGGCCTGGGCTGTAATGGAAAGAACAACCTGTAATCTTTTTCTTTCGGATTGCGGGAAAGAACAAGGAAGCGAAAAAGAAACCGCAGAAATGAGAGCCAACAAGTTAGTTGCCCAGCACTTTTACTGCAACGGCACCTAACAAAATCGCAATGGTGAAACTTGATAACGTGCCTATCATTACGTACTCCGTTATTTTCACTTCCTTTGCCTTTGTCAGTTCTCCGAAACGGAATACGGATTTAGCAGCAAGCAGGAACCCGATACCTTCCATACAGCCGACCAGCATAAATGTAAGTATCAAAACTCTTTCAAGATAGCCAATCCATGATCCAGCATTTGGAAGGCTGTTTTTCTCATTTTCCTTGGGAGTCCACTTCGCAATAAAAGTCCCCAACAGGATGGAAGAAGGCTTCAAAGCCAACAGGTAACAGACTGCCACCACCCAAATCCGATAGTCCAACAGCCAATCACCACTCAAGCATAATTGCGTGTCTGTTATCCATGCCCATAACAAAACGATAACCGTAATATGTGCCAACTGGTCTATAATGAATACCCAGGTATCTTTGCTGTTCACACATGACTTCACATAATCTATTATATAATGAGTGACAAATACCACAACCGGAATCAGCCAGCACTCCCACATCCCGACAAGGAGATATGCCAGTGCAGCGTTTATTCCGCTATGAATGGCCAAATATATAAGACGCCTGACACCCATAGAGTTTTTCCCTTTGCAAATCGTGTCTGTCTGGAGGAAGAAGTCGCCAATAATATGAGCGACGAGGAGTTTAACAATAATCAGAATGTTCATAGTTCACTATATTTTGTGATTAACGTTTCAAAACGGTTAAGATAGCGAGAAAGTAGTGGCTCTTTGGCAGCATTCAAGGTCTTGCTGATATTTTGCTGAGACTTTCCTGTTTTTGCTTCAATCTCAACTTGCGGCAACTGTTCTGCAATGGCCAAATACAGCAACTGAGCCTGATTCGCACTAAGACCGGAAATTAGATTATCAACGAAACCAATACTCGCATTGACCTCTTCATTGACTTCATTCCAGCAGGTTGCTACGGCCAATCTGTTTTTTTCTATACTATCAAGCCCACGACCAGACAATTTGAATGCCTCGCCATCAGATACGACAATACTCTCTCCGTTATAGTCAATGGAACCAATGCCAATAGATATCCGCGCATCCCATGTTCCTTTCTCCCCCTTCGGGGTGTTACCTATAAGGTAAGTACGTATCATGGAGGCTATCCTTAATGACTGTGCCGGGTTGCTGACGATAATCTGGAAACTGTCACCACGATAGATTTCCATTTTCATCGCACTCAAACTCTGCAACTCATTATGAATATGGCGAAGCATATTCAAAAGTAGGTCACGTTTATCCAGCCCGATTGATTCCGAACGGACAATATCTCCTGTAATTACTGCATGTATCTTCATACGCTTATAAACATTGTTCCTAAATCTGGGTACAAAGGTACAAAAAACAAATCAAAGTAACAACTAAAAATGGTTGTTTTTTCAATAACAACTAAAAATGGTTGTTTTTCTAATAACAACCGAATTTGGTTGTGAATACGAAAAAGAGCGATTCTGATACGAGCATCAAAATCACTCCCTTTACTATTAGCGCACAAAAAATAGGTCAAACTCCACTTGCCTTCGGAACTTGATGGACTTCACTGGTCTGCCATGCCAACGGCAGAAGGCGATGTAGTCATTATAGATGTTCCTGTCGCCACGCTCTATCTTCCGAAGCAGTCGGCTTTTCGGACGTTTGGAAGTGCCGAGAATAGCATACGGCCCGACATTATAGGCAAGTACTGAGAGTAGCAGCGCATCCTTGCCGTAGCCACGGAACAGATAGAGGTTTCGCATCAGGTCGAGACGAAGCAGTAAGTCACCTTGTTTCCTTGTAAGAGTCCGTGCCGAGTACCGTTCACCCTTCTGAAGTTGGTGGCCGTAGCCGACATACGGATAGTTTCTGACAGAATGCCAGCCCTCGAAGTGCTTGATACAGGCGACGGCCATTTCAAACTGCTTCTCCGTGTACGGCAGTTGATTGGGTGTCGCTCTCGCCATCCCCACCGTGCAGAAGCACAGGAGCGACAGCAGTTTAATCCTCAACCTTTTCATCCTTCTTGTTCTCGTTGTTGAAGTTGAACGTCAGTGTTTGGCTGTTGCCGTTAGAGTCCTCCACGACCACGATGAACTTGTGAGCATCCTTGCTAGCCGAAGTGTAATAAAGCCGGAAGGTCTCGTTCTCCAACAGGTAACGGTCGTTAGGCTGGAGAATCGTTCCGTTCTCCATGCGGAGCGAACCCGTGCCGTCGTAGAGGAACCAACGGATGGTGTAGAGCGTATTCTTGTAATCACCTTCTTTGTTCAGATGGCAGCGGATTTCCACCGTCTGCCCACGCAGCACCTTCGTCGGCACGGGCATCACCTCCACCTCAAACGGGTAGTTGGTCTGAATATCCAGGTCATCCTCGCAGGAAGTAAGACCCATCAGTACGGCCATCATCGTGGCGCACATCATCACTTTCTTCAATAGCCTTTTCATAATTTCAGTTTCGATTTGGTTTGTTGTTTGTTCGTTAATTGCTGTTGTAGGTATTCGTTCACGTCCTTGTAGGGACGGAACACGACGGAGAAGTCTTTCACCCTTTCACCATATCGTTCTTGAAGAGCAGCGAGGCATTTCTTCCCGGCATCGTCATTGTCGAGCCAGCATTTGATGAGGTCGTAGCCATCCAGATGCTTATATGCCTTTTCCTTGTTGGCTACAGAGTTCAATACAAGATTGTCCTCAGTTCTGCCGTAGCCGAGCGTCATCCCCGAAAGGAAGTCCACGAATCCCTCATAGACGTTGACCGTAGCCGAGCCGTGCCTGATGAGCGACACAGCCTTGGGTGGAATACTCCCCTTGAAGAACTTGTTGCGTATCTCATAACCTCCATCCTCATTGGGGAATCCTACGGCAAAGTAATTCTTGCCGTGCAGCCTATAGTGAATCTCCACGCAGTTTGCCGTTGCGATGTCCGAGGGTATGCCTCTTTCCCGAAGGTAGGCCAGCAGTGCCGGATGTTCCAGTGGTTTCACTTCCACGTCCGTGAGCTGAGGCACCGTTGGCTCTGGCTCATACTTCGGAGGCTCTGACCGCTCTATCGGATTGTTCGTCACCTCGCCGATGTACCTCGCCTGTGCCATGAAGTCGTTGGAGTTGATCGTCAGTCCCGCCAGCGTAAAAATGTCACCGCCGACACCCGTGCCAAAGTCGTTAAAGATGTTCTTCTCCGTATTCACGCAGAACGACGGAGTGCTGTCCGAGCGATAAGGCGCATGGAACCACACTTCCTTGCCCCGCTTCTTCGTTGACTTGCAGCCGAGTCGGTGCATGAAGTCCGTGATGGGCATGTCGCGTATTTCCTCTATTGTCATGGCACGTCAGTTAATCATCAGTTTAAGCCCAACGCCGTACTGCGTATGGAAATGCCTCGTGTCGTTGCCCCACAGACAGCGCTCACGCACACTGCCCGTCAGTGCCAGACGGTCTGACAGATACACCTCGACGTTCAGCGTCAGCGCACCGCCATAGACGAAAGCATTCCTGTCCTGTAGTGTGGCACCGTCAGGCAGCAGCGTCTTACCCCAGTTCACGCTCTCGTACCCGGCCAGTGCCAACACACCGCCATATATAAATAAGGTCTTACTGGCATCCGTGAGCAACTTCTGATAGTAGCCGCCCTCCGCCGTGAACTGTGCGACGGGAATGGTCGTGTCCTCGTCGTAGCCGTATTCACGCTGCAGGTACTCGCCACCGAACACCCACTTGCTGCCGTTCTTCGTGTAGGTGGACAGCGCCACGCCGCCACTGAATGCTGCACTCAACGGCTTGCCGTCCACGAAAGCACCGCTAACCTCAATGCCCTGCATCTTGGGCAGGCATCGCTGTGCGGAGGCTTGCCCCATAGTCAGGGCAAGCACTCCAATCATCAATAGTTTCTTCATCTTCTACTTCACTTTTAGTTCCGAAATCAGTTTCGCACGTACCAGATCCGAGTTCTCAATGACGAACTGCTGATTGCGCCCGCCGTTCTTCTCCGCCAGTTCCACCACCAGACACTTGTCATCGGGTAGCGTAAACTTATCCATCGTCCACACCGTGCGTTCCGACGAGTTACCCGATACGTTCAGCACGAAGTTCTGTGTACGCAGGGGCTGGATTACCTGCTCCTGAATGGCCGTGCGCTTCACCACCTTCTTGTCCACAATCTTCCATGTCACGTAGTCCACATCGAACGGTACATTACTGGAGTTCTTGATCTCCGTGTGGAAGTATAGCAGCCCGTTGTGCGTATAGATGCCATTCAGCAAGAAGCAAATCCCAAAACCCTTGCTGCCGATGTGCTTCACGATGCGCTCATTCTGCTTCCAGATGCTCTTCATCACCAATCGTACTAATACAGGACTTTCCGAGCCGAGTTCCTTCAAATAAATGTCCATCGAGTTATTGGGCCTGTTCACCGCCGAACCGTCATGGATGAAGTCCTTCATCTCGATGTTCAGTTTGTCCGGCTCCTTGGCGTACTTCACGTTGAATGCGTAAAATGAGCCGTCTTCGGTTATCACGCTCATGTTCGTCTCGCCCTTGAACCAACGCTTTGTGGCTTTTACACGGATTACATTCTCCGCACCGTCAGCCTTACCCGCCATGATGTTTGCCGACCCCAAATCCACGTAGGTCACGGAGGCAGGGAAGATGATATGCACAGTCTTGTCAAAGGTCACCTGCAATCCGTGAGGCGGAATCATGCGGTCGTAGGTAATACTGCGCGTCAGCCCCTGAAACAAGTCGCCGTCCTGTGGCAGTGTCGTTTCCTGTGCACTCACTGCGCTTGCACCCACCATCAGGGCGCAAGCCATCATCAATACTTTCTTCATTCTCATTGTCGTTTGTCTGTTTGTTAATTGGTTATACACTTAATTTTCCTTCTGGTAGAGCAACACCTGATACCCGGCCTTCAGATGCACCTTTACGGTTCGCATCTTCTTTGCCACATACTGGCTCGTCCCCTGAATCAGTCCCTTGCCAACGTCAGATACCAGTTGCGCCTTCGCATCCGACGAAATATTGATGCTGCTACCCATCGACCCGCCCATGTTGGCAGCAACCTCCTTGGCGGCACTCACCTCCATCGAGTTCGGAATGAAAATGCCCTCCTGTCCGTCTGTGTCATAGACCGACAACTCCACGGGAATAATCATCCTGCCGTTCTCTATCGAGGTAATGGTGATACAGAGCCGTTCGCCCTGAATTTTCGTCGCGCCGACCACGATAGAGTTCTTCGGGATGATGCGCTCGTCCACCGCCATCGGCTCCAACAGCCGTAGTCTCACCGTCTGCCCGTCAGTCACGGTCTGGTAGCCATAGACCGATGCCGAAATGGTGTTCTTGCGACTGACACTGCCACCCGAACCTACTGCCGTATTGAATGAGTTGAAGGCAAAAGCGCCATCGTCATCCTCACTGTCATACACCTGATTGCCCAGGGCCGAGACCACCGTCTTTGCCACCTGCTGCACGGGCGATACCTTGCGCTTCTTTCCCTGCTGGTCCGAAGTCCCCTGTTCACCTGCTCCCGCGTAGGCCACCTGACCGTTTCCTCCCTGTGCCGCTGGCATATACTTGGCAGCGAGTTGGTAGGACTTTTCCATCAGTGCCATTTGGTCATCTACTGTGTTGTTAGCCGAGGTTTGAGAGGATAGTTTCTGCTCCAGTTCCGCTATGCGGTTCTTCAGTTCCTCATTGGCAGCGTCGCCCGGCGGCTGGTAGAAACTGCCGAGCGTCTGGCTCAGTTCGTTACATGCCGCCGCCGACTGCTGCACCCTCTGCTTGGCTGGCGACACCTCTTCATCCTTGTGTTCAGCCTTTGCCATCAGGTTCATGTCGTCAGTCACCGCGACGGAATCCGTCTCACTCACTGAGTACGCCCCCAGGTCGTGCCGTGCCTGCTGGCTTTTCTTCACGCCGTCCATCTCGTAGGCTTTGCTTTTGTCGGCAATGCAAGTGCTGCCCTTGTCAGCGTCAGGCATCTCGGTATTGAAACTGCTTCTGCCCACGGCATCGTCACTACCGCCCCCCAGCGAACTGAACAGCCAGAGCACGATGACCACCATACCGATGACGGCAGCACCGAGCACCATCATCTTGTTACGCTTCAGTTTCTCTTCCTCCGTCAGTTCCTTCCTGGACTTCGGTTCCTGCTTCTGACTCTCATTCTTCTGCCCCTCCGGGGATGAGTTGTCCGAGGCCCCGCCTTGTGACTGCTCCAGTTCCAACATTTCCTTTTCTTCTTTCTCCATTTGCTTTTTCGTTTGTTGTTTGTGAATTACTATCCCTGACACTCCCAATCACGACAGGCTTGTCGATATGCTCTATCACGATGGTCGTACCGTCCCGTCTGTTGTCTGCAATGTCCGTCACCGTCTGCCAGATGCAGAATAGCAGCAGGACTACTAAGATACAGAACATCCCGATGACCACGTGCAGCCTCTGCTCAGGCGAGAGCGCATCAAGCCTTTCCCTGATGCCTCCCGCAATTCTGTCTTTCAGCCTTACAACTTCCTGTTTCATTTCTTCACCGTCCTGATGTCCTTGTTCTCGATGATCGTGAAGTTCCGAATCTGGAAGCCGTTGGGGTTGTTGTCCGAGCGGCTGGAGTTCATCAGTCGGCACTCCGTCACCAGAGTCCTCTCCGTCACGTTACTCTCACGGATGATCGTCTGCCTTGCGAACGTCCTCACCTGATACGGATAGCTGTCGAAGTCGCACGCCACGCTGTCCACCCTCACCGTCTGGTTGATGTTGCCCGCGATGATGCGGTTATAGAAGCCCTGTTCCGCGAAGTCACGGTAGTAGTTGTAGGCACTCTTGTCGGCCATCACCAGCGCTCGCTGCACATTGCTCTCGATGGCGCTCTTCTCTGGTGCCAGCGTGAAGAAGAGTTCGTGAAAGCGGCGCACGTGTTCACGAGCCTCTGCCGGACGGTTCTGCGACAGGTCCTGTGAGAGTGCCAGCATCAGCGACTTGCCGCCGTCAAGCACATAGATCTTCTCCCGTTGCTTCTCCGCGAAGCTGTACGAACTCCACACCGACCACACCGTGACCACCGTACACGCGGCCAGGAAGATCATCCCGAACAGCCGAAGCTGCCGGAATGACGATTCGATGTTCCTTAATGACTTGAATTCCATTTTCTGTTTCTCTCTTTTGTCGTTACTGTTTTCTGTTACACATTACTTCGCCAGCCACAGCGCACCGCTCTTCACGGCCCCGCCGCTCTTGGTCAGCGACTTGTTCACGTTGCGGTTGTAGTTGCCGATGCCGCCCGCCTGAATCACCCATCCGGCCACCGTGGGCACGGTGAAGTAGCCGATGATGCCTATCAACATCATGATAAGATATACCCCATCTGAGCTATCCAGAGAAAAACCCGGGTCTGTCTGCATCTGCACGATGTCGTGCTCGATGCTCAACTGTTGGATTCTCGCCAGTATGCAACTGAACAGATCGGCGATGGGCAGCCAGAGATACACCTGTATATACCGGCACATCCACCCCGTGAGCGTACTCTGGAAGCCGTCATAGACTGCAATTCCGAACGCCAGCGGCCCGAGTATCGACAGCACGATGAGGAAGAACGTCCGTAGCACGTCGATCATCAGCGACACCGCCTCGAACACCAGTTCCAGGATGTAGCGGAAGCCGTCGCGTATCATCTTCTGCAGCTTGTACAGCCCGCGCTCCGCATACATCCCCGCCATCGTCGCCAGGTCCGACGGCGATATGCCGAGATTGTCCAGTTCCTTGTCAAACGCCGCATCGTCCACCAGGTAGGCCGTTTCAGGGTTGCGCTTCATCATCTCCGTCTCCAGTTCGTCCTTCTGCTGCCTCAACTGGTCGAGGTCCAGCTTCTGCCCTTCGAGCATCGTGCTCACGCCCTGCACTATCGGACTCATCACGCTGTTCATCGTGCCGAGCACCAGCGACGGGAAGAGCAGGATGCAAATGCCGATGGCGAACGGGCGCAGCATCGGGAACACGTCTATCGGCTCAGCCCGCGTCAGCGACTGCCATACCCTGTAGGCGATGTAGAAGAGCGCACCGAACCCGGCCACCGCCCTCGCCACGCCAGTCATCTGTGAGCAGAGCGGCATCATGTCGTCGTACAACTGGCGCAGGATGGTGTGGATGTTGTCCGTGTCGATGATTAGCAATAAGTCTGTCATCATGTCACTTTTGCTTTTCTATCATTCCATGATTCCCTTTGTTTACCAGTACTTCTCCGCACCCTTGCCGTAGAGTTTCAGCACACGGTCGAGGTCGTGCTTCTTTTTGGCACGGAGGTACGACACGGAGATGTTCTTGTTGGTGTAGTAGTTGACGAGGTTTCGGTAGTGCTTCATGTCACGGTAGCACTTGTCAACCACGTCCATCCTGTCCTTGTCGGTCATGGAGAGCGTCGAGATGTTCACGACTGTCTTCA
>JAEETD010000144.1 GCA_016290175.1 Prevotella sp.
GTGGTATAGCTGGCATTGAACACGGGGCGGTTGGCCTGTATCAGTGCCGTACACTCGAACTTGTTCTCGTCGCGGTTGTATTTCGATACGGTGATGTTCAGGTTGCACTGTATACGTTCGTTTTCCTGGAACTGCAGGTCCGTCCACTGGCGCTCATTGATAAACTGCTCCAGTGTCTGCTGCAGGTTGTCGAACACGCCGTTGTCGGTACCCTGTATCTGGCTGTGGTTCACCGTCACCTTCACCTGAAGCTCCTGAGAGAAAGTGAATAGTGAACAGTGAACAGTGAATAGTAATAACAGGATGCTGCGCCTCATAATTAAAGTTTGGCTTCTGCCAGACGGATGCGGGTTAATACCTGCTTCGTGTTGTAGGTGAAGTCACCCTGCAGTATCCAGCCGTAGTAGCCGGGATCTCTCTTGAGAGCCTCCAGCACGGGCATACCCTTGTATTTTCCGAAGTTGAACACCTCGATCATCTTGGGCTGACCCTTCTCGTCGAGCACGGGGTTACCGCTGGCGTCCTTCACCTCGCCCCATACGATGCGGCCTGCGAAGTCCACGTTCTTGTTCATCTTCGAGAAGTCGGCGAGCATCTGCATGTCATTCTCCAATACTTTCTCCGGATCTTCATTGGCTCCAGGAGCGTATTTGTCCAACTGTCCCATCAGCACGCGGTAGGTGGCCTCGGTATCCTGATCGGCTCGATGGGCCTCGAAGTCTTCCTCCATCTTCCTGCCGCAGTAGAACTTATAGGCCGATGCCAGGTTTCTGCGCTCCATCTTACGGAAGATGGCACAGGCATCGATGAGCTTGCTCTTCGAGAAGTCGAAGTCGATGCCGGCGCGCAGGAACTCTTCGGCCAGCAGGGGGATGTCGAAGTTGTTCGAGTTGAAACCGGCAAAGTCGCTGCCCGCGAACTTATCAGCCAGTTTCTGTGCCAGCTGCTTGAAGGTGGGCTTGTCCTTTACCGTCTCGTCGCTGATGCCTGTCAGCTGTGTGATGATGGGCTCGATGTGCTTCTCAGGATTGATCAGCTCGTCGCCCCGCTCTTCCTTGCCGTCGGGATATACCTTAATATATGATATCTGTATCACGCGGTCCTTCACCAGATCGAGTCCGGTGGTCTCCAGGTCGAAAATGACCAGGGGCTTATTCAGATTCAGTTTCATATTATGAATTATGCATTATTAATTATGCATTAATCATTGATCAGCATGGGCATCATCAGCATCAGCACATCCTGGTTCTCCGGCTGCTCAGAGGGCAGCACCAGTCCTGCACGGCTGGGGTCAGCCAGCTGGATAATCACCTCCGGACAATCGAAGTTGCTGAGGATCTCGATGAACGACGATCCCTTGAAGCCGATGCTCATGGCCTTGCCGTTGTATTCGCAGCTCATGCGCTCGGTAGCGGTCTTCGAGAAGTCGTAGTCCTCGGCATCCAGCTGCAGCACATTTCCCTCTACATGGAAACGGATCAGGTTGCTCGACTCGTTGGCGAAGGGCTGTACACGGCGAAGGGCAGCCAGCAGTCCGAGACGGTCCACGCGCAGCTCGTTGGGGTTGCTCTGCGGGATCACGGAGTTATAGTTGGGATATCTGCCCTCGATGAGCCTGCACTGGATAGAGTCGTCGCCGAAGGTCATCTCGGCATTGCGGTCGTCGAAACGGATATACACGTCGTCGCCGTCCTTGCCCAGCATGTTCTTCAGCAGGTTGGCCGGCTTCTTGGGCAAGATGAAGGCAGCGGGCTGCTCGCTCTTGATGGTATACACCTTGTTGCGCACCAGCTTGTGGCCGTCGCTGGCCACCACGGCCAGACAGTCGGGTGTCAGGTCGAAGTAGATGCCGTTCATCACCGGGCGCAGCTCGTCCTGTGCCGTAGCGAAGATACTGCGGTTCACGTTCTCTGCCAGGGTCATGTTGGGGATCGTGATCATGTAGGCGTTGTCACTGATGGGCTGGGCCATAGGGAACTCGTCGGCATTTTCGATGGGCAGCGAGAACAGACCGTTCTGATAGCTGATCTTCACGAGGTTCTGCTCCTGGTTGGCATCGAAGGTGATGGGCTGCTCGGAGATACCCTTCACGGCTTCCAGGATGTCGTGGTTGCCGATGGCGAAACGGCCGTCGCCGTCACTGTCTGTCAGTATAAGGGATGTACGCATGGTGTTCTCCCCGTCGGAGGCCGTCAGGATAAGTTCCTGACCATTGATGTCGAACACGAAATCGCCCAGAATGGGGAGGGCATTCTTGCTGTTGATCACTTTCGAAAGTGCTGAGAGCTTGCTGCTCAGCGCAGAGCTTGATAATGTAAATCTCATAATTATGTAGCTGTTTTGTTTTTAATTACTTCTGTTTTGACGACAAAATTACAAAAAAACGTTGTTATAAACAAAAAAATGGCGATATTTTTTCGGGTTTCAAACTATTTTTAGTAATTTCGCCGAGCGAAACAAGAAAAAACAACAAATAAAAACATTTAAGACAATGGAATTAACAGGTAGAATTATTGCCGTGATGGAGCCACGCAGTGGTGTCTCGGCCCGTACGGGTAACTCTTGGATGACACAGGAATATGTGCTCGAGGTTCCCGGTCAGTATCCCAAGCGTTGTGTCTTCAACCTTTTTGGTGAGGACCGTATCAAGCAGTTCAACATTCAGAATGGTGAAGACCTCACCATCCAGTTCGACATCGACGCCCGCGAGTATCAGGGCCGTTGGTTCAATGATATCCGCGCCTACAACGTCATCCGTGGTCAGGTGCCTCCCGTGGCTGCTGCTCCCGCTGCGTCGCCTTTCCCGCCGGCTCAGGCCCAGCCCGATGCTGCCACATCACCCTTCCCGCCCGCACAGGAGCCGGCTGCTGCAGAAGGCGGCAGTGCCGACGATCTCCCATTCTGATTCGCCGATCTTTCATCCTAATACAATAATCCCCCTGCAGTCCTCTTCTGCGAGGGGATTATTCGTTATTCACAGCGCTCCCTAGAGCGCAATCCGTTCTCTTCTTCTAGAGCGCAATAGGTCCATAACCCATACAT
>JAEETD010000069.1 GCA_016290175.1 Prevotella sp.
TCAGCCAGAGCACACGCGTGGCAGCCTTCACGTCAATACGACGCAGAATCACATTGTGGTCAAACAGGCTCTCCGAGCCCAATGTCAGACAACCATGCACCTTGCCATACGTGCAGTCCTCGATGATAATGTTCTTGTTGGGTCCGTTGTCAGGATTCTGATCCGCCCATGTGCCCTTGCCGCCCTTCAACACGACGGCATCGTCGTTCACATGCATATAACAACCGTGAATCAGCACATTCTGACACACATCCAGGTCGATGGCATCCGTGCTGGGACCACCACGCTTAGGATCCACAGGAGTCACGTTCTCCGTGGGTGCAAAGATAAAACAGCCCAGGTAGCGCACGTTCTCGCAGCGGTAGAGATGGTTGGTCCAGAAGGGCGAGTTGATGATCTTCACATCCTGCACCGTCACGTTCTTTGAATTAGATATATACACGTTACGAGGACGCATCGCCTCCAGGTTCGTACACTGCGGATTATACTTCCTGCGAATCCAGAACTCCTCCCAGTATTTCTGTCCGTTGCCGTTGATGGTGCCAGGACCTGTGATCGTAAACCCATCCACACCATCGGCATTCACCAAGGCAGCAAAGTAGTTCAGTGTCTGTCCCTCCATACGCGTCTTCACAATCTGGAAATCTCGGATACGGTCAGAGCCCTTCAGTTCACCACCTTCTTCTATCAGCAGATGTGTCTTGGGCTTGAAGAACAGCGAACCACTCAAGAAGGTGCCACGTGGAATCACCACTACGCCCCCACCCTCAGCAGCACACCGGTCTATCACTGCCTGCAGTTCCTTCGTCTGCACACCGTCTGCCCAGCGGTCTACGCCGTAGTCAATCACCACATAACGCTTCAGTCCGCTCACGTCCACACGACTGGTATCGCTGAACCACGCAGGAATCTCCGTCCCATCCGGCCAGAGCTCCACAGTCTTTACTTTCTTCTTACCTTCTGCCACCATGCAGCCCACAGCCAGCATCAGGCACATAATCACAGTTTTTCTCATTGTCTTCATTCGATTAGTTTCTCTTTTGCCGACAAAGATAGCATTATTTTCCGAAACGACAAAACAAAACAATCAGATTTTGCTTTAAAAACATCACTCGAGTGAATCGATCGATTGAGCCGGGTGAAACGATACAAAGACTCGGGTGAACCGATCGATTCACCCGAGTCACCCTAAAACCCGATATTCAGAAGTGATCTCAACCAGATTTTCACACCGCAAAGATAGTAAAATCATATTAAAAGACAAAGAAAAAGGAAAGAAATAAACACTAATTCAAAAAAAATGCTTATCTTTGCCCTCTGAAACTGAATAATTATAACCAAACGAAATGAAAGAATTCTTTAAAATGACCCTTGCCACGATTTGTGGTATTGTAATTTTCTTAGTGGTGGCCAGCTTGTTTTTCGTCATCTCACTCGTGGGCATGATAGCCAGCGATACAGCCTCCACAAAGGTGAAGGACAACTCCGTCTTTGTGATAAAGCTAGACGGTGTTATCAGTGAGCGTGCCGAGGAAGACTCGCCCTTCAACGCCCTGTTGGGCATGGGCGACATGAGTGCCATGGGATTGGATAACCTGATTGCCAGTATCCGTAAGGCAAAGGATAACGACAATATCAAGGGTATCTACCTGGAAGGCGGTTTAGTGGAATTTGATGCGCCTGCCACAGCCCAGCAGCTGCGCGATGCCCTGAGGGATTTCAAGAAGAGCGGCAAGTGGATCGTGGCCTACTCCGACCAATATATGCAAGCCAGTTACTATGTAGCTTCTGTTGCCGATAACATCTATCTGAACGCAGAGGGCATGATCGACTTCAAGGGTCTTGGCGGTAAAGGCGAATACTATAAGGGCCTTTACGACAAACTCGGCATCAAATATATGGTGGCCAAAGTGGGAAAATACAAGAGTTATGTGGAGAGTAACACCCAGACGGGCATGAGTGAGTATGACCGTGAGCAGCGCACCGCCTATCTGCAGGGCATCTGGCAGTATTGGCTGCATGAGATAGCCGAGAGCCGTAAGGTAAAAGCAGAGCAGCTGGACCAGCTGGCCAACGATAGTATCATGGCATTTGCCAACCAGAAGGACTATGTACAGGCAAAATTAGTCGACAAGGTGATGTTCCCCGAGGAGATCCAGGCAGAGATCAAGAAGCGTCTGAAGATCGACACCGACGATGACATCAACCAACTGACTCTCAGTGACATGCTCAACGTGAAGTCGAATGCAAAGAGTAACGGTGAGGAGATTGCAGTTTACTATGCCTATGGTAGTATCGTGGACAATGAGGCCTTCGACCTTCTGTCAGGCAGCGACCATAAGATCGTAGGTAAGAGCACTGCAGAGGACCTGCGCAAGCTGGCCGACGATGACGACGTGAAAGCCGTGGTGTTCCGCGTGAACTCTGGTGGTGGTAGTGCCGTTGCCTCCGAGCAGATTCGCCATGCCATCAAACTGATCAAGGAGAAGAAGCCTGTAGTGGTTTCAATGGGCGGTATGGCAGCCTCAGGCGGTTACTGGATCAGCTCGCCTGCCAACTATATTTTCGCAGAACCAACCACTATCACCGGTAGCATCGGTATCTTCGGACTGATTCCGAACCTCAGCGGTCTGGTGACCGACAAGCTTGGAGTGACCTTTGACGGTGTCACCACCAACAAATACACCGACTATGAGACCGACCTGGTGCTGGGTAAGGACAACGACGAGACCATGAAATTTATGCAGACGTATGTGGACCGCGGTTACCAGTCGTTCCTGGACATCGTATCTGAAGGCCGTAAGATGAAGCCCGAACAGGTGGACTCCATCGCCCAGGGACGCGTATGGCTCGCTAGCGATGCGCTGAAGATCAAGCTCGTGGACCAGCTTGGCAGCCTCGATGACGCCGTGAAGAAAGCAGCAGAACTTGCTAAACTCAACGAGTATCATACAACCACTTATCCTTCCATGGGTAGTTGGATGGATCAGTTCCTGCCAAAGGAGAACAAGGGGACTTACCTTGACGGCCAGTTCCAAAAAGAGCTGAAAGCAATGCTGGGCGACCTCTATGAGCCGTTGATGGAACTGCGCCAGACCGTAAAAGACGGTAGTTATGTGCAGGCACGTATGCTCGACGACGTAAGAGTGAAGTGAGAGGAGTGAAAAGTGAATAGTGAGTTGTGGAGGGGGATTTCATCAAACTCAATAGGAAACTGCTGCCGCTAAGTTGGCTGTACGGCCTGGGCGTAAAGTTCAGGAACATGCTCTTTGACATGAATATCCTGAAGAGCAAGTCGTATGCTGTACCTGTCATCTCCGTGGGCAACATTACTGTTGGCGGTACTGGTAAGACTCCCCATGTGGAATACCTCATCCGATTGCTGAAGGACCAGTTCAGTGTGGCCATGCTGAGCCGTGGCTACAAACGAAAGAGCAGCGGATATGTGCTGGCCACGCCAGACACACCGATGAAGATGATCGGCGACGAGCCCTATCAGATCAAGCAGAAATACCCGAAGGTAACGGTGGCCGTCGATGCCAAACGGACACGGGGTATCGAACACCTGATTCACGATGACAGCACAAAAGAGACAGATGTGATCTTGCTCGACGATGCCTTCCAGCATCGCTATGTCAAGCCCGGTGTGAACATCCTGCTCGTAGACTACCACCGATCCATCATCTTTGACAAGATGATACCTGCGGGTCGTCTGCGGGAGCCTCTCAAGGGTAAGGACCGTGCTGACATTGTCATCGTGACCAAATGTCCGAAGGATCTGAAACCCATGGAATTTCGCGTGCTCACCAAGCAGATGAATCTGTATCCTTATCAGCAATTGTTCTTCACGACGCTCGACTATGGCCAGCTAAAGAGGATATTTCCGAATAATCAGAATAATCTGGGTATTCCGAATAGCCTCGAGGACCTTGGCGACTACCACGTGCTGCTGCTGACGGGTATCGCATCACCCAAGCAGATTTATTACGATGTGAAACCACATGCAAAGGACATCCGAACGCTGGCTTACGGAGATCACCATACCTTTAAGCAGAAAGATATCCAACACATCAACGAGACATTCGCCAGTATGCCATCACCCAAGATTATCATCACTACGGAGAAAGACATGGTGAGACTGGAAACCACCGAAGGACTGAGCGACGAGGTCAAGAACAGCCTGTATGTTCTGCCCGTCAGAATCAGTTTCATGCTCGAAGGAGAAGCAACGTTTAACGAAAATATCATTGGTTATGTACGAAAAAATTCAAGAAACAGCATCCTGGCTAAAGGCAAGGATGACCACAAGTCCAAAGACGGCCATCGTGCTGGGGACAGGCCTAGGACAATTAGCTTCAGAAATAACTGACAAGAATGAAATCCCCTACTCTGAGATTCCCAACTTCCCTGTGTCTACAGTGGAAGGTCATAGTGGTAAACTGATATTCGGCAAGCTCGGCGGTGTGGATATCCTCGCCATGCAAGGCCGTTTCCACTTCTACGAGGGTTACTCGATGAAGGAAGTGACATTCCCCGTACGTGTGATGTACGAGCTGGGCATCAAGACACTCTTCGTGTCGAATGCCTCTGGCGGCATGAACGAACACTTCCATGTGGGCGATCTGATGATCATCACCGACCACATCAACTTCTTCCCCGAGCATCCGCTGCGTGGCAAGAACCTCCCCACCGGTCCACGTTTCCCCGACATGCACGAGCCTTATGACCAGCAACTGATCAAACTGGCCACTGCAATAGCCAACGAGAAGAAGATACGCGTGAAATACGGTGTTTATGTAGGTGTGCAAGGTCCTACTTTCGAGACACCTGCAGAATATAAGATGTACCGCATATTAGGCGGCGATGCCGTGGGCATGTCCACCGTACCGGAAGTGATTGTGGCCCGTCACTGCGGTATCCGTTGCTTTGGTGTCTCCGTGATCACCGACCTTGGCGGATTCGATGTCCCTGTAGAGGTGAGTCATGAGGAAGTGCAGGATGCCGCCAATAAGGCCCAGCCATTAATGACGGAGATCATGCGTGAGATGATTGTGCGTTCCGAGAAAGTGGAAAGCACCGCGAAAGAGAAATTTAATACGGATCACCCAACAGAAGAATGGAAATAGCGAAACTTGGTGAGTTCGGTCTGATTGACCGGCTGACCAAAGACATAGAGACGAAAAACGAGAGTACGAAGTACGGCGTGGGCGATGACTGCGCCGTACTCAGTTATCCTGACAAGGAAGTGCTCATCACCACTGACCTCTTGATGGAAGGGGTGCATTTCGACCTGACCTACATTGATCTGAAGCATCTTGGCTATAAGTCGGCGATGGTGAATATCAGCGATGTGTTTGCGATGAACGGCACCCCCCGTCAGATGACGGTATCACTGGCCCTGAGCAAGCGGTTCTCAGTCGAGGATATGGATGAGTTCTACGCCGGCCTCCGGCTGGCCTGCGACAAATGGCATGTGGACATCGTTGGTGGCGACACCACCTCTTCATATACCGGACTGGCCATCAGCATCACCTGTATTGGCGAGGCCCGGAAAGAGGACATTGTATACCGCAACGGAGCCAAGAACACCGACCTTATCTGCGTCAGCGGAGATTTAGGAGCCGCCTATATGGGACTGCAATTGCTGGAACGCGAGAAGAGTGTGTATTACGGTCAGATCAACGACATCCAGAAGAAGATTGCTGAAGCCAAGGCTGCTGGCGACGAGAAGAAGTTCGCTGCGCTCAACGCACAACTTTCAGACTTTAACTTCCAGCCTGATTTCAGCGGAAAGGAGTATCTGTTGCAGCGCCAGTTGCAGACCGAAGCCCGTGGCGACATCATCGAAAAACTCCGTGAGGCAGGCATTAAGCCTACAGCCATGATGGATATCAGCGACGGACTGTCTTCAGAACTGATGCACATCTGCAAGCAGTCGGGTGTGGGATGCCGTATCTTTGAGAAGAACATTCCCATCGATTACCAGACGGCTGTGATGGCTGAAGAGATGAATATGAACGTGACCACATGTGCCCTGAATGGTGGCGAGGACTACGAACTGTTGTTCACTGTCCCCATCGGCGACCACGAGAAAGTAGAACAGATTGAGGGTGTCAAGATGATCGGACATATCACGGAAGAGAAATACGGCCGACTGCTCGTAACCCGTGATAATCAGGAGTTTGAGCTCAAAGCGCAGGGCTGGAACCCGCTTTAGAAGTGAAAAGTGAGGAGTGAAAAGTGAAAAATTTGCTATCGCCCCAAATTCTTAAAAAGAGTTAACGAAATAACATTTTTCACTTTTCACTTCTATCTTTTCACTTTTTCTTTGTACCTTTGCACCCGCAAACGAAAGGATTGCGACCAAAGACATGGTGCCTTAGCTCAGTTGGTAGAGCATCGGACTGAAAATCCGTGTGTCCCCGGTTCGATTCCTGGAGGTACCACTCCTCCTTTCATTAGCCCGGTTTTCCCTTGTGGAGCCGGGTTTTCTTTTTGTCTTTTCGCAAATAAACGAGCCATTATTTGCCTATCTGCGAAAAAAGAATTACCTTTGCAGCATCATATATATAATAAGGTATGAAACATTTCATTTTACTATTAGCAGCTGTGGCACTGACATCATCAGCATCAGCACAGACTGCTCGCGAAGAAATCAAGGCCAACAAGTATTTGTCTGGCAGTCAGTATCTGGATTATAACCGCAGACTTCCAGACAAGCCCCTCACCCCTACCCCGAAGGGATACGAGCCTTACTATATGAGCCACTACGGCCGTCACGGTTCCCGTTGGCTGATCAGTGACAACAGCTATACAGGCCCCAGAGATATCCTCCGCGATGCCAAGGACCAGGACAAGCTGACCCCACTCGGCGAGGAAGTGCTCAGGAAGATCGAGGCCTTTGAGCCTACATCCGTCAAACGTCTGGGTGACCTGTCGACTGTCGGTGAGCGCCAGCATCACGGCATCGGCAAACGTCTGGCCGAGAATTTCCCAGAGATCTTCAAAGCCAAGAACGTACCCATCGATGCACGTTCTACGGTTGTTAACCGTTGTATCCTCTCGATGATTGCCGAATGTGAGGAACTGGCAGCCGCCAATCCCACAGCCCGTTTCCACAATGACGTGAGCGAGTCGCTTCAGTATTATCTGAACCAACCTTGGGATGGCTTGGTAAAAGAAACAGGCAACGATGGCAAACTCCGCCGGGAGAACTTCCGCAACAAATACACCCATCCTGAGCGTCTGATGAAGGCCCTGTTCAACGACCAGCAGTATGTGTTCAGCAACCTGCGTGCCGGCTCCTTTATGCGCAGCCTCTTCGAGATTGCCACCAACATGCAGAGTCACGACACTGACATAGAACTCTTCTCAATCTTTACCGATGAGGAGATCTACGACCTCTGGAAACAGAACAACATCGGATGGTATATCGCCTACGGTCCGTCACCGCTCACCAAAGGCATCATGCCCTTCAGCCAGCGCAACCTGCTGAAGAATATCATTGAGACAGCTGACACAGTGACACAGACACAGGCCACCCTCCGTTTTGGCCATGAGGTATGCGTGATGCCGTTAGCTTGTCTGTTGGAACTTGACAACTGTGCTGTGCAGGTGGAAAACCTTGACGAACTCGACCAATATTGGCAGAACTACAAGATCTTCCCCATGGGTTGTAACATCCAGTTGATCTTCTATCGTCCGAAGAAAGGCAAGGATGGCGATATCCTCATCAAGGCTCTGTTGAACGAACGCGAGGCCAAGTTGCCGATTGCCACCGACCAGTATCCTTACTACAAATGGAGCGAACTGCGTCAGTATTATCTCGACAAACTCGCAAAGTTCGAGGCATTAAATAGTAAACAGAACTCGCTTTAGCGCTTTTACAAAGCGTAGCGACTAAAAGAAACCATCAAATTTCAAACTAGAATGGGAATCATTATTGGAATCGACGTGGGTATCTCCACGACAAAAATTGTTGGTATTAAGAACAACAAGGTATCTGCCCCTATCCGTATCACAGCCGCCGACCCGATCACCTCACTCTATGGTGCTTTCGGCAAGTATCTGCATGACAATGACATCGAGCTGAAGGATGTGGAGCATGTGATGCTCACAGGTGTAGGTGCTGCTTATATCGACCAGCCCATCTATGGTCTGCCCACCAGCAAATCACAGGAGTTTATCGCTGACGGCCTAGGGGCCCGCTTCGAATCGAAACTCGACCACACCATTGTTGTCTCAATGGGAACAGGTACATCGTTCGTGAAATGCGACGGTGATGAGATGAAGCATATCGGCGGTATTGGCGTTGGTGGTGGAACACTCGCCGGCCTGGCCCGTATCATGCTGAACACCAGCGACATTGCTCAGGTGGCCGTCCTCGCCAAGCAAGGCAACATCCGCAACATCGACCTGACCATCGGTGATATCAGCGCCCAACCATTACCTGGTCTGCCGATGGACACGACTGCTTCTAACTTCGCCCGTGCCCAGAGCGATGCCTCAAAGGAGGACATAGCCGCCGGTATCATCAAGATGGTGCTTCAGAGCATCGGCTCTGCTGCCTGGCTGGCTTCCTTAGGCAGTGATATCCGTGACTTCGTGCTGATAGGCAATCTATCGCTGCTGCCCCAGTGCAAGGAAGTCTTCCCGGCTTTGGAGAAGCTCTACGATATCCGCTTCCATATTCCGAAATATTCGCAGTATTGTACGGCTATCGGAGCTGCCCTCGACTATTACACTAAACAAAAATAATGCAATCCCGTCCACTATTGGGCGGGATTACTTTTATCTGACCGATTCGTTGAGGTTCCGTCGGAGGAAAAAAGCCTTCGTGGCAAGGAAGAAGCAGGCCACGCCGGAGGCATTGACGAGGACGACAGTCCAGAAAGCAGCGGAATAGCCCAAGAGTTCAGAGACCACACCGCCAATGAGAATGCCGAGGCCCATACCGATATCCCAGGATATGAGGATGGTGCTGTTTGCCGTGCCTCGCTGATTATTCCGAGCCACATTGATAGTCATGTTCTGGAAGGCCGGCCACATGTGCCCATTACCGAGGCCGATGAGCAGGGCGGAACCGTAATATCCGAGGATCATTGACCATTGAACATTGAACATTGACCATTTTGTCAGCGTCGGCATTAATATAAATAAGGTGTAGCCGATGAGGGAGATGACCATCCCTGAGCCGGCATTATGCGTCACACGACCATTGCGCAAAGCCTTTCCTCCCTGCAGACGACTCAGGATCAAGCCTACGGAACAGAGCATGAAATAAGTGCCCGTACCTCCTGTGATGCCCATCACCTCCTTACCATAGATAGCGAGATAATTGCTCAGCACACCGAAACTGAATCCGAAGGCCACCATATTCACTCCCAACAGCCAGCCCCGTACCAGGAAGAAACGGTCCCAGGATAGAGGAAAGTGGAAAGAGGAAAGAGGAATGAGATTACTTTTATCCTTTGAGTCTGCAGCAGGCGTATTCTCTTTCCACTTTCCTCTTTCCTCTTTCCTCTCTAAACCCACCGTCGAGTCGACGATCCAGCCGAGGCAGGCAACGATAAATGCCAGCCAGAAGAGGAAGTCAAAACTATGTGTCAGCTGATAGATAAAAATGCCAATAGAGGGTGCAACGGCCATCGCGAGGTTATTGCTCAGGCCATAATAGCCGATGCCCTCCGTACGCCTGCTGGATGGCAGCACATCGATGGCGACAGTTGAATTAGATACTGTCAGTGCGCCGAAAGGTCCGCCATGCAGGGTTCTGACGATTGTAAATAATAATAAGGTAGAGGCCGCCAGATAGCCTGCAAAGAAGATGGCAAACGCCCCGAAGCTGATCATCAGCACCGTCTTCCTTGGGAAGGCATCGACCACATACCCACTAAAAGGTCGGAACAACAAAGCCGTGATGGTATAGCCTGAAAGCACCAGGCCGATCACGTCCTTTGTTGCTCCGAAGTGTTCACTCAGATAGAGCGGCAGCAGTGGTGTGAGAATATAGAAGGCGAAAAACAGCGTGAAGTTCGCCACCATCACCTTGCAATAGTTCCTATTCCATAGCTGCTCCCTCTGCTCCATCCATCATTTATTTCACCACGAAATCAAAGGCCTGCAGGTCCTTGTC
This sequence comes from Prevotella sp., assembly GCA_016290175.1. Taxonomy (GTDB): domain Bacteria; phylum Bacteroidota; class Bacteroidia; order Bacteroidales; family Bacteroidaceae; genus Prevotella. Next base: position 10,136 of record JAEETD010000069.1, read on the forward strand.
GTTCGACGAGGTACCATAGAGGATCTTATAGCGGCCAGCCTTCGTTGACAGCTCATCAATGGCCTCATCGTAGTATTCGAATGCCTCGCCGTCGAGGACGATGATGGCATTCTTCGTCTCACCAGGCTTCAGGCTGAGCTTCTGGAATCCCTTCAATGCCTTGATAGGTGCACCGGCATCATCGAGGGCCTTCACATACACCTGTACGACCTCAGTGCCCTCACGCTTACCAGTATTGGTGACAGGCACGGAGAGTGTCACCTTACCATTCTTCTTCATCTGCTTGTCAGAGATCTTACCCTGACCCACCTTGAAGGTAGTATAGCTCAGACCGTAGCCGAAGGCATACTGAGGCACACCCGTGAAGTAACGATAGGTGCGGTTCTTCATCGAATAGTCCATGAAGTCAGGCAGGTCGTCGTTCGAGCGATAGAAGGTCACAGGCAGCTTACCACCAGGGTTGTAGTCGCCGAAGAGCACCTCAGCAAGGGCCTTCGCACCACCCTGACCAGCATACCAAGCCTGCAGCAAAGCATCATACTGACCATCGACACTTCCGAAGGCAATAGCAGAACCTGAGCAGTTCACGAAGATCACAGGCTTGCCGGTCTTGTGCATTGCCTTCACCAGCAGCTGCTGCACCACAGGCAGTTCGATGGTCTGCTTGTCACCACCCTCGCCCTCCATACGGGCAGAGATACCACCAATAATGATAATGGCGTCAGCTACGCTACACTCCTTGGCCAGATCGGTGAAGTCAGCCAGACGACGCTCGCAGATATCACCACGCAGCATAGCGAAGTTACCAGTACCACGACGATATTCAATCACCACGTCATAGTCCTTGCCTTTCTCCACAGGGAAGCCCTTATAGTCAGCACCGCGACGTCCGAAGCCGAAGCCACCGAAGCCGCGACGGCCACCACCGCCCTTGTTCTCCTCGACCACCTGACCATTCACCTTCAGCACATAGCCATTATCGGTAGAGAGCGTGTACTTCATCTCGCCTGTAAACGTAGCCGTATACTTACCGCTGATGCGCACAGCCAGGTTATCGTTGGTGATGCCCTCAGCAAAGCCCCAGGCACCGAAGGTAGAGAAGTTCAACTCTGTGTAGTAGCCAGTCTTGACAGGATTCTCGAAGTTCGTCTCCCTGTCGTTCCAGAACTCCACGAGCACACCCTTGCCGCCATTGAACTCCTGCAGATGGTGAACGGTGGTATACTCATCATTCAGCTCACAAGCCTTGTCGTAGATGATCTTCGCACCTGGCACGGCATTCTTGATACCCTCCAGCAGCGAATGCTTGTGGTTGTCGGTAGGCGTGCCACCGTAGTTACCGTTCAGCAGTTCGATATCGTCGGCATTCGGACCCAGCACAGCCAGTGTCTTGATGCTCTTCGAGAGGGGCAGCACATTACCCTTGTTCTCCAACAGCACCATCGACTCGCGGGCGGCCTGCACAGCCATATCATTGTTCTTCTCGCTGCTGATCACCTCAGGACCCAGCTTGGCCCAAGGCAGCATGTCAGCAGGATCAAACATACCCAGCTCGAAGCGGCCCATCAAGGTCTTGCGAAGATGACCATCGAGATCGCTCTCCTTGATCAGGTTCTTCTTCATACCCTCGGTAAGCGACATAAACACCTTACCGCACTCCAGGTCCGTACCATTCAGCACAGCATCGACAGAGGCCGAAAGACCATCCTTGTGCGTCTCGTGCTGACCACGGTTGAAGAAGTTGTTGATGGCATCGCAGTCAGTGAGCACGATGGCATTGTAACCCCACTTGTTGCGCAGGATATCAATCAGCAGACGGTCACTCGTACAACAGGGCTTGCCCTCAAAACGCTGATAGGCACACATCACCTCGCGCACGTTACCCTTCTTTACCAGAGCCTTGAAGGCCGGCAGATAGGTCTCCCAGAGGTCACGGTTCGTGGGCTCCACATTCATCGAGTGACGCAGAGGCTCCGGACCACTGTGCACGGCATAGTGCTTGGCACAGGCGTGGGTCTTGAAATAGCGGCTGTCATTGCCCTGCATACCCAGAACGGTCTGCACACCAAGCACGGCATTCAGATAGGGGTCCTCTCCGCAGGTCTCCTGACCACGGCCCCAACGCGGATCACGGAAGATGTTCACGTTCGGGCACCAGAAAGTGAGCTCCGGATTGCCGGGATAGTACGTCACACCCATGGGCACATTGAACAGCTTCGGATCGTTGTGGTCCGTACGGTTCCAGTTGGCACGGGCCTCATCGCTCACCTGCGAGAACACATCATACACCAGCTGGGCATTGAAGGCAGCTGCCATACCGATGGGCTGCGGATAGACGGTATAGCCGCCCTGACGCACACCGTGACAGGCCTCGCTCCACCAGTTGTAAGAGGGGATGCCGAGACGGTCGATCGAAACCGACTTGTTCATCATCAGTCCCACCTTCTCCTCAGGTGTGAGCAGGGAGAGCAGGTTTTCCACACGTTCCTTGTTCGACAGCTGCGGATTCTGGAACGGATACTTCGTTTGTGCTGACACTGAGGTGGCCAGCAAGGCGGTCATCGCCAAAACCAGTAATTTCTTCATACGATTTTCTATACCTTATTTATAATTAGAATCCACCACCGGGGAAGCCGCCGCCGAAGCCGCCACCGCCAAAGCCGCCTCCACCGAAGCCGCCTCCACCGAAGCCGCCTCCGCCGAAGCCACCGCCACCACGACGATTACCGCCCTGACCACGGCCCTGGCCCTGACCACGGCCCTGACCACCGCCGAAGCCACCAAAGCCACCGAACTGAGGAGCCGGACGCTTGGCAATCTCGAGCAACAGCTTAATCAGTGCAGCACGACGCATGCTCCATGTGGGATAGTCGTCAGCCTTCAGCACATCCATCTGGAAGCCAGGCATACCGCCACCCTGACGGGCACCGCCACCAGGCATATTCTGCATGAAGTCCATGCTGCTGGTAGTGAGGATACATGCCTTTGCCTTGCCGTCGGCAATCAGACGGTCTACGATGGCATCAGCGCCACCCACCTTAAACCAGCTCTCCATCGTGTCATCCTTGCCAGGCACCAGCTGGATCATCGTAGGCATCGAGAACATACCCATGCCACCCGCTGCGGGCTGTCCGCCAGGCGTCGGCGAGGTATACCAGGCCTCGTTCTGCTCCAGATCATAAGCCACACGGCCATGCTCTATCTCACCCTGCGAAGCGAAGTTGTAGGGTGAATTGGGGTTATCGGCCACACTGTACTTAAAGCCCTTGTCAGGCGAGAGATACATGTTGCTGGGGTCTGCTATAGGCGTATTGTCTACGAGGAAGCAGTATCTGAAGGTCTCAAACAGGAAGTCGCTGATGGTGATGCTCCACACACCGGCTGTATCCTTCTCCATCGGCAGCGGAGCAGGCAGGATGTCACTGTTGAACTTCACGCTGTCGGCCTCAGGAGCCTTCAGACGGAAGATGATACCCTCATCCGTATATTCCGGCGATACGACCGGACGGGGGAACAGGCGGGCCATCGTAGCACCCGTAAACTGCTGCTCCTGACCGGTCTTGGCAGGTGCCGGCTGGGCATTCTTCATGGCCTCCTCAGAAGCCTTCTTGTTGAACAGCAGGCGCAGGGTCTTGTCGAGGAAATACTTGGCATTCATCCAGGTATGGCCGAACTTGTCCGTCGTGAACTCCTTCACAGAGGTGATGCCCTTCTGATCGAGGAACTCCATATAGTCGCGGGCATTGCCATAGAGGAAATCATCGGTGCCCACGCCGAGCCAGAACAGATGGATCTTCTTGTTCGTGGCAGCAGCATTGTCGTAGACATCGGGAAGGGTGGTCGAGGTGAACGAGCTGTAGCTGCAGAGATACGAGAACTTGTCGAGGTTGGTCAATCCGATGGCGAGTGCCTGGTTACCACCACGCGAGAAACCGCCGATGGCACGGTTGTCGGCATTGTTCACCGTACGGTAGTTCTTCTCGATATACGGCATCAGGTCGTTGATCAGGTCCTTGCTGAACACGTCGCCGCCAAACTGCATCTGGGGAGCACCGCTGGCAGCAGGCGCAGCCGGTTTCAGTTTCGAGGGATTACCGTAAGGCAGCACGATGATCATCTCCTTGGCAGCCTTCTCGTTCAGCAGGTTGTCGAGGATGTAGTTGATACGGCCCACCTTGTAATACACCTCCTCCGTGTCGGTCGTACCGCTGATGCAATAGAACACAGGATACTTCTTGTCGCGGTCCATCATGTAGTTGGGAGGCAGGCAGACGATGGCATTGTTCGTGGCACCGAGGCTCTTCGAGTAATAGTGCACATACTCCACACGGCCGTGGGGCACATCCTCCTTGATGTCGTGGATGCGCTTGCCGTCGCTGATCTCCAGAAGGCTGTTCTTAAAGCCCTCGTTGGGGAAATACTGCTGGTTGCGAGGGTCCATCACCTGGAGCCCGTCGACAATGAAGCAATAGGGATACATGTCGGGTGCGGCAGGACCGAGGGTGGCCGTCCACACACCGTCTGCACCCTTCGTCATCGGCTTGCGGCCAGCAAACTGGACATCCACCTGAACGTCCTTCGCATAGTCGTTCCAATACCTGAAGGTTACTGTACCGTCAGCATTCACGACGGTAGACTTCTCTGAGGCCCCTTGGGCCATGCAGTTACTAGCAAAAGCAATCACTGCTGTTAAGGCAAAACATTTTAACTTCATATAAAAATAGTTTAAGCGAGTTAGAAATTTCGAGCAAAGTTAGCAAAAATTATTGAACGCACCAAGCCATTAATATTTTTTAAATATGTGATTGTTAATGTTCTTTAATTGTCTGCGAGGCCTTTTTACTTTCCTCGTTTTCGTTCGTCTATGTCTTATTAGAACGAAACCCAAAATACGTATTTTAATGAAAAAGCTTA
>JAEETD010000070.1 GCA_016290175.1 Prevotella sp.
GTCTGGTAACACAGGGGGACGGTTCTTTTGTTACATTGCCCGATGTAACAAAAGAACCGTCCCCCTGTGTTACCGTTGGTTTTTCAGACACCTTAGTAAATATAAAGATCGGCATCTCGTATGTCAGTGAGCAGCAGGCAAAGAGGAATATCCGTGATGATGATTTCGATACACAATTGAATAAAGTGCGCAAAAGTTGGGAGCAGTTGCTGAACCGTGTGCAGATCAAAGGCAGCGATAGGGATAAGCGTATGTTCTATACCGCCCTTTACCATACGATGCTGATGCCAGTGGATAAGAGTGGCGAGAATCCCAAATGGCAGGAGACACCCTATTACGATGATTATTATGCCATCTGGGATACTTATCGCTCTTCGTCGCCCCTCATTACGCTGCTTGATCCCAAACGAGAGGTGGAAATCGTCAATTCTCTGCTGAATATCTACAAGCGCGAGGGATACATGCCCGATGCCCGCAGTGGCGACTGTAACGGCAGGACGCAGGGCGGTTCGAATGCGGAGGTAGTCATTGCCGATGCCTTTGTGAAAGGATTAGAGGGCATTGATTATGACTATGCGCTTGAGGCGATGCTGAAGGATGCGGAAGTCGATCCAGGTGCTGACCACGAGAAGCACGGACGAGGCGGCTTGCTGGAATATCAGAAATACGGCTATATCCCTTATGGCATCGATAGGGCTGGTACGCGAACCATCGAATATGCCTACGATGACTATTGCATCGCCCAGGTGGCAAAGGGTTTAGGACGGATGGATATCTATGAGCGCTATCTGAAGCAGTCGGCCAATTGGAAGAACCTCTGGCGTTCAGACTACGAATGGGATGATGTAAAGGGGTATATCATGCCTCGTGATGCCGAAGGCCGTTGGCTCGACTCTGTGCCTTGGGGCAAATCGAAGGTGTTCCATCCGCAGATCCCCTATACACCGATTACAAAAGTGGCTCCTTGGTATCTGCCTTGGTGGAGCACATTCTTCTACGAGGCTCTGTCGGCAGAGTATTCGCTGAGCATCCCCCATGATGTACCAGGACTGATTGAGGCTTGTGGCGGAGCAGAGACTTTCCGCAAGAGACTCGATCTGTTCTTTGAACGCAAACGCTATAATGTGGGCAACGAACCCTCGTTCCTCACGCCTTGTCTCTATCATTGGATAGGTCGTGCTGACCTCACTTCCGATCGCGTGCATCAGATTATCAGCGACAATTATACCGACCAGCCAGATGGTCTGCCAGGCAATGACGACAGCGGTGCAATGTCATCGTGGCTCGCTTTCCACATGTTAGGTCTCTATCCCAATGCTGGCCAGAGCTATTATCTGCTGCATGCACCGCTGATACCCGAATGGACGCTCCGGCTCTCGAACGGTAAGATGCTTCATGGCATCCTTAAAGGCAAGGGCACGCACTTCGAGAAAGTAACCCTTAATGGCAAGGTCTTGGATGATGCTCGTTTGGAGCATGCCGATCTGATGGAGGGCGGAGAACTTGTCTTCAGCGTCTCTGCGAAACGTCCAAAGGAAGCAGACATTTTATTCCCACGGTGGGAACAAAACGTTCCCGGCCTGGGAATAAAACGTTCCCAGCCTGGGAATAAAAAGGCGTCAATAGCCTTCACGCTGAACCGCCAGCATCGCACATGGCCCTTAGCCTATGGTTGGCAAGGCGACACACTGATAATTACCTGCAAGGAAGCAAGCTACAAAACCGCCCGTTCCATCGTAGAGAATGGCAGGAACTTCTGCTGGGTTATCCCTGCCGATGGTGCTATCTACGAGGCAAAAGGCACTTTCGCCTTCATTTCCCGTCAGGCAATGCGCGAACTGCGGGAGAAGGGCACTACTGTCTATGACGGCATCACTTGGCGAAAGATGGACGAATCGGATGTTACGATACATGTTCAGGCTGACATCGATCGTACTGAGATGTGGATCAGACAAGATGATGACTTACCACTGGTATTGGAGATGAGGAATAACCCCTTGGGAATAAACTGGCAAATAGAAGAATGACAAGACGATTACTATTGATGACAGGCCTTCTGATAGGATGCATGATGCTCTATGCAGATCCGACAGCGGGCGAGGATGCCGCAAAGGCAGCCCTCGCAAAGATTGACGAGCAGATTGCATACGAGCAGCGGACGGGTGATACAGAAAAGGAAGGTCAGGCCCGTTGGCAAAGGATCGTTACCCTGAAGAATTTCTCGCTGACAAAGAAACAGGAAGAAGAGGCCGGGGTACAGATGGAGTGGTTTTACAAACACGGTCAGTGGGACAACTATTACCGCACCTGGCAGCTCAAGGCCAACGCCCTGAGTGCACAGGGCAAGCTGCAGCTGTCACTGCAGGAGACACAGCGGATGCTCGACGATGCCAAGGAGCGCAATAATAAACTGGGGCGTGCGATGGCCTATAAACAGATTGGCGTGATCTACCTGAACATGAAACAGACGGAGCCTGCCGTTGAGGCTCTGCAGCATTATGCCGAACTGATGAAAGACGAGGAGGACGACTTCAGTTCGTTGAGCAGCATCTATTACCGTATGGCGAAGGCCTACGACTATGACAAGGCTTACGACAAGGAGTTGCAGTTGACGAACGAATGGTACGACTTTCTCTATAGTAAGGTGGGTAAGGTAAAAGTGGCTGACGTCCGGGAATGCTGGCATGCCTGCTATCTGGCACGTGCAGCCGCCTTTATCGGACTGAACCGGCTCGATGAAGCCAGCCTGGCCCTTGATACGGCAGCCCACCACGCCCATTTGATAAACAGGACACTCAGTTTTCACCATTACTATAAGATGCAGGCCCGTTACTATCTGGCCAGGGGTGATGCGCAGAAGACTCTGATCTATACCGACAGCGTCAGCATGACCACCAGCGAGCGGGACGATCATATTGAAGAAATCCGTGCACAGGCATTGATGATGATGGGGCAGGATGCTGAGGCCGCACAGATCTACCAACGGCTGTATCACGAGAAAGACTCCCTCTTCGGACGCGACGCCCGTCAGCATCTCGATGAGTTGAACACATTGTTCCAGGTGGATGAACTCAAGATGGAACAGCAGCGCACGCGGTTCCTGTATACACTTCTTGCTGCCTCATCCATCGTGTTGGCACTCTTGCTGCTGGCTCTCTATGGCTGGCGCAATGCCGTCAGACAGAAGAAGGCGAATGAAGAGTTGCGTATTGCCAATGAACGGGCAAAGGTGTCGTCGAAGATGAAAAGTGAGTTTATCCGTAATATCACCCACGAGATACGGACGCCACTGAACATCGTCTCAGGATTCACGCAGATCCTGACATCGAACGACATGAGCCTGCCCGAAGAGGAAAAGAGAGATATACATGAGCGGGTTATAGAGAATACGGACCGCATCACAGAGATTGTAGACCGTATGCTCGAACTGAGCAATGCCAGCAGCGAGGCTATGATAGAGCGCAACGACAAGACGAATACTGTGGACATTGTGTCACAAGCCATCGACCATTCCAAGATAACCCTTCACACCCGTCCGGGCCGCTCGACCTCTGATACTGATGACATACAACTGCAGAGATTCAAGAGCGCAGACTCAACCGTTGTGTTCGAAGTGAATCAGATTCAGATGGTTCACCTGCGTACCAATATATTATATGCAGTCCGTGCCCTTTCACAGCTATTGGAGAATGCGTTCAAGTTTACACATGAAGGAAGCATAACCCTAAGTATGACAAATACGGACAGTAAGGTCCGCTTTACCGTTGAAGATACGGGCATCGGTATTCCTGCCGATCAGACGGAGCACATCTTCGAAGAGTTTTTCCAGCTGGATACGTTTACCGATGGCATAGGCATAGGACTGACCGTCGCCCGTTCCATCGCCCGAAGAATGGGAGGTGACTTGTGGCTTGATACATCTTATAAAGACGGTTCGCGTTTTATTTTGGAATTGCTCAGGAATTAAAGGATTAAGAGTTATGATTACATTTTTCAATATAGGGAAGAGTAAGATAGGAGTTAGGACGGCATACGCGGTAATCATAACTCTTAGTTCTTCACTCTTCGTTCTTCACTCTGTCTCTGCACAGTCGTTGGAGCAAATGGGGGGCGTGTATTATGCCTATCCCGTGACTGAGACAAAGATGATGGATGCCCCAGAAGGCTATGAGCCGTTCTATATCTCCCATTACGGTCGTCACGGTTCACGGTGGCTGCCTGATGATAATCGATATATCTGGGTCAATAAGCAGTTTGAGGAGAAGACCCGTCTGACCAAGTTAGGCAAGGATGTGCGCAAGCGATTGGAGAAGATCTGGAAGAATGCGAAAGGCAATGGTGGTTTGCTGACGCCTCTTGGAGGCAGACAGCATCGTCAGATAGCCCGAAGGATGTACCAGAACTTCCCCCGGCTCTTCACGGCAGAGGCCCATCTGACAGCTCGTTCGAGCGTGGTGAGTCGCTGCAGGAGTAGTATGCTAGCCTTCGTAGATGAGCTGGCCAATCTGGCCGATCTGGATCATCTGGAGGCTATCACTGACTCTGCTGATATGGCTTGGATTGCCTATAAATCGAAGGAACAGAGTGATTTTGAGCACTCATTAGTGTGGCCTTTGCCGATATCTGCTGATAGGTTTGTCAATGCGCTGTTTACTGACGCCAGCCATTTGTCGCAGGCTGATCGGGAGAAATTGCTTTCAGAACTGCATACCATCGCTTCAGATATGCAAGACGTAGAGTTAGACGTCTCGCTCTATGATATCTTCACAGAAGAGGAAATGTTGGCAGTATATGATCTGAACAACAGGCGGATGACGCTTCACAATGGCGATGAGATCATGAATCATGGTATCGCTGCCCGTTGTGCCACATCGCTTTGGAATCGCATCGAGGCAGATGCCGATGCAGCCATCGCCAGAGGGGGCGTAGGGGCAGACCTCCGCTTCGGACACGATACCAATTACTATCGTCTGCTGACATTGATGGGGATTGACACAAAGGGATTGCCGATGGATGTCATTACCCCAATGGCAGCCAACCTGCAGATGATATTCTATAAGAATGTACAGGGACGTGTGCTTGTGCAATTACTGCTGAATGAGCAGCCTGCCCACTTGAATATCGGCTATCGGGTAGAAGGTTTCTATTACTGGGAGGATTTGAAGCAGCATGTGGCAGATCGTCTGCATTACTTTGAACATCTGCGTCAGCTTTGTGCCCTGAACACAATGGTGGGTACGGCTCCTGCAAACACTAAGACGGCAGGTCTATTCGGCAAGGGCTCAGAGGAACATGGTCAGACACTGCCAGCTGTATTGGCGCCCAATGGTCAGAACTTCTGGACACCCCAAACACGGGATACAGAGAAGAAATGCTCGGCACCATATTATTATACAGACTCGCTCTTTCAAGGCATCCGCAACAGCCATTGGATTGTGGGAGGATGCACGCAGGACTACGGATCGTTTACCTTAGCGGCTCTTACTGGTCAGCTGCGTCTGAGACCAGAGGAGCGGGCAACGCCTTTCTCTCATAAAGACGAGATCTCTCATCCCCACTATTATGCCGTTTGTCTGCCTCAGGAGCATCTGAAAGTGGAGGTGACGGGTAGCAGTCATGCGGCCATCTTCCGTATCACACCTAAGCAGGATGGTCCTGTTCATATTGTTTTGAATCATAATAGTGACGAGGGTGAGGGTTATCTGGAGATAGATAATCTGGAAAAGACCATCTACGGCTATAACCCCGTGCACCGTATTTATCAAGGTTGGGGTGAACCAGCAGGTTTCTGTGGGCATTACCTTTTGCAGGCTTACGATGAAATCGAGGATTTTGGCATTGATAGTCTCTGCGCCTGGTTCACTTTCAAGGGTAAGGCCCATGAGCCGATCATCTTGAAGGCGGCTACTTCATTTACCACGAAAGAGGGTGCTGTCAATAACTTCGCTGCTGAGGTTGAGGGACACGACTTTGAGAGTCTGATGGAGAATGTGGCTTCGCAGTGGACAACGCGTCTGCATGCCATCGATGTGGAAGATTCTGATACGGCCCGTGTAAATCAGTTTTATGGTGCCCTCTATCGCTGTTCTTTCCTGCCTCGTGAGATGAGCGATGCAGATGGTGACTATCCGAAGTTTGCCGACGGCACACCCCAGTCTCCCGACTCCTGTCTCCCGACTCCTGACTCCTATCTCCTGACTCCTCATAAATACTACTGCGATTTCTCGATGTGGGACACCTATCGTGCCGTCCACCCGCTGTACAACCTCATTGCTCCCCGGCAGTCGGCAGATATGATGCAGTCATTGGTGACAATGTATGAACAGGGTGGTTGGCTGCCCATCTTCCCTTGTTGGAATAGCTATACGGCAGCCATGATTGGCGACCATTGCAGTGTGGCTTTGGCCGATGCCTATGTGAAAGGAATCCGCGATTTCAACGTAGAGAAAGCCTATGAGGGCATGCGGAAGAATGCTTTTGAGACGCCAGCCTCGCTAGATGAATATAAGAATGGCATGGGCCGCAGGGCTCTGGACTCGTATCTGAAGTATGGCTATATTCCTTTGGAGGATAGTGTGAAGGAAGCCTACCACACACAAGAACAGACCTCACGCACCCTCGAATATGCCTTCGATGACTTCGTTGTGGCTCAATTGGCAAAGGCGTTGGGCAAGAATCAGGATTACACAGAATTGATGCGGCGTTCTGAGAACTGGCGTAACGTCATCAATCCCAAGACAGGCTATTGTGATGGTCGTCATGAGCCAAAGATGATCACAAAGCGGAAGAGTGATGGAGGGCTGTTTGAAGACAATCTCGATTTTATCCATCGCAAACCCTTTATCACGGAGGGTGCTACCTGTCATTACACTTGGTATGTGCCTCATAATGTTGATGGACTGGTGGAGGCCTTGGGAGGCCCTCAGAAGTTCGAGGCGAAGCTCGACTCCATGTTTACTGAGGGGCGCTATTGGCACGGCAACGAACCTTGTCATCAGATAGCCTATTTGTACGATTTCATCGGGAAAAGAGAAAAGACCATCGACCGTGTGGCCCATATTCTTGATACAGAGTATAATGACACCCCTGGCGGACTCTCTGGCAACGATGATGCTGGTCAGATGTCGGCTTGGTATATCTTCTCCTCCATGGGTTTCTATCCTGTCTGTCCTGCTACAGACCGTTATATGCTCTCTGCTCCCCGTTTCCAGAAGGTGACGCTGAATTTGCAGGGAGGCAAGAAATATGTGATAACACCCCAATCCCTCCCCAAAGACAGGAACTATATCACCCACGATGAGATAGTCAGGGGGAACTGATGGTGTTTACTTAAAGACGAGTGTGGTTAATTTATCTGTGGCGAACAGTTCGTTCGCCACTTTTTGTATGTCTTCGGATGTGACTTTATCGATGCTCTCGTAGAGATGGGTGATGTCTTTCTCCCAGCCATAGTGCAGGAAACTCTTGCCGAAGTCAAGAGCAAACTGTTCGTGGTTGTCGCAGGCGATGGCGATCTGGCCCTTCAGCTGTCGCTTGGCATTCTTAAGCTGTGTGGCACTGAGCGGTTTTTGCATCACCTTGTCGAGTTCGCGGCGTACCAGGCGCAGACATTTCCTGACATCGTGAGGATCGCAGCCGAAATACACGCTCCAGATGCCCGTGTCGCTATAGCTCACCATCGTACTTTCAACGGTATAGACCAGTCCGTTGCGCTCTCTGAGGGAGAGATTCAGACGGGCATTCATACCTGGTCCTCCTAAGATATTATTAAGTAGGTATAGGGGAATGCGAAGCGGGTGGTGGATGTCGTAGGCGCGTGTACCCAGCATCACGTGAGACTGGTGAGTGCCGAGAGAGCGGGTGTATAAGCCCCCTAAGATAGGGGGATGGGGGTCTGAACAAGTATCATTGTCTATACCCTCGTTCAGACCCCTCTTGATCTCCCCTAACTTAGGGGAGGAAGCAAGTGTCTTGAAGTCAACATCGCCATAAGCAAAGAAGATGGCATTGTCAGGGCGGTAATAGCGATGCACAAAGCGCAGAGCATCTTCTGTCGTATATGTGCGCAGCTGCTCTGCTTTGCCCAGGATATTATGTCCTAAGGGATGGCCCTCGAAGAGAATATTCTCGAATTCGTCGTAGATAAGTTCTGCTGGCGAATCGTTATAACTCTCGATTTCATCGCAGATGACCTCTACTTCCTTCTCAATCTCCTGCTGCGGATACTGGCTGTGGAAGACGATATCCGTCAATACGTTGATGGCTTGGGCGAAGTGCTCCTTCGAGATGGCTGCATAGAAGGTGGTGTCTTCCTTGTTGGTGAAGGCATTGAGTTCACCACCCAGGCCCTCCAGGGCATTGATAATCTGAAGGGCATTGCGCTTCTCTGTTCCCTTGAAGGTCATGTGCTCGCAGAAATGGGCGATACCCTCCTCACCAATAGCTTCATCACGGGTTCCTGCCGCTATCTGATAGCCACAGTATACCACCCGCGAAGCCGATGGCAGATGGATGATTCGCAGGCCGTTTGGGAGGGTATGGGTATTGTATTTTGCCATTTTGCCCGCAAAGGTACAAAAAGAAGTGAAAAGTGAAGAGTGAAAAGTGGAAAATTTGCTACCGCACGCATAAATTATCCATTATCCATTATCAATTTTCAATTATATTTCGTACTTTTGCAGCATCAATTAATAATACAATGCGAAAAGTAATAGGAATTGGCGAGACAGTTCTCGACATCATCTTTAAGAATGATCTGCCCATCGGTGCAGTACCTGGTGGGTCTGTTTTCAATGGAATCATCTCATTAGGCCGCTCTGGCGTACCTGCCTCATTTATCAGTGAAACGGGCAATGACCGGGTAGGACAGCGTATCATTTCCTTTGCTCGTGAGAATGGGGTGAACGCGGATAATATTGCTGTCTATCCGGAATCGAAGTCACCCGTGTCTCTGGCGTTCCTCAACGAGAAGAACGATGCAGACTATATCTTCTATAAGGATCATCCGCGCGACCAGATGGACTTTGTCTATCCAGATATCCAGCCCGATGACATTGTGATGTTCGGCTCTTACTATGCCGTGAATCCTGTAATCCGTCCACAGATGGCGGCTTTCCTCGATCATGCCAGGAACAACGGGGCTATCATTTATTACGATGTCAACTTCCGTGCCTCGCATAAGCACGAGGTGATGAAACTGACACCCAATATCCTGGAGAATCTGGAATATGCTGACATTGTGCGTGGGTCGTCGGAAGACTTCGACATCTTATATAAGAAGACGGATGCCGATGCCATCTATCGTTCACAGATCGCCTTCTATACCAAGAACTTCATTTTCACACAGGGCTGTGATCCTGTAGAGCTGCGGGCTGTGGGTGATATCAAGAAACAGTATGAGGTGCAGAAGATGGAGACGGTGAGCACCATCGGAGCTGGCGATAATTTCAACGCGGGCTTTGTCTATGGACTGATCAAGTACGGCATCACGCGGGAAATGATCATCAACGGGTTCGAAGAGGCGCTGTGGGACAAGTTGATTGCCTGCGCCCAGAAGTTCTCGTATAATGTCTGCAAGAGCATCGACAATAGCGTGGATAAGGCTTTCGGCCAGCAGATGGCGCAGGAGATGAAAGCTTTTATAATAGCTGATTGATTTCTTCGATGGAATCGGCCTTTTTGATGTATTGCTGCCAATCGCCTCGAATCATGCCTTTGCCTTGAAGATCATTGAGCAGAGCGATGAGTGAGTCCCAGAAGCCTTTCATATTATAAAGGATCACCTTCTTCTGATGATAGCCGATGGTGGCTGATGAGGCAACGGTGAAGATCTCATCGATAGTGCCGATGCCTCCTGGCAAGGCAATAAACACATCGCTCTGGTCCATCATCAGCTGTTTCCTGTCGCTGAGGTTATCGCAGGGAATATCCACATCGACATAGTCGCTGATACGACCACTTTCCTCTACTATCATCGGTACGATGCCAATGGTATGGCCTCCTGCTTCTTTTGTGGCTTTGGCGACACACTCCATCAGTCCTTGGTTCACACCGCCATACACAATGGTATGACCGTTCTCTGCAGCCCATCTTCCGAGTTCCTCTGTCAACGTAAAGAACTCAGGGTCAATCTGCTGATTCGCAGAACAAAATACACATATCTTCATATCTGCTGCAAAGATACGAATTTTTTTTGTATCTTTGCACCCAAGATGAAGACTTTTGAAGAATTAGGCGTCAGCGGAGATATCCGCAAGGCCATCGAAGAGTTGGGATTTGTGCAGCCAATGCCTGTGCAGGAGGCTGTGATCCCCTATCTCTTGGAGAACAAGAACGATGTGATTGCCCTTGCTCAGACGGGTACGGGTAAGACGGCTGCCTTTGGCATTCCCCTGTTGATGAGGATAGATACCTCACGACGTACGCCTCAGGCCTTGGTGCTGAGTCCCACACGAGAGCTGTGCCTGCAGATTACGGACGATATCCGCGACTTTGCCAAGTATATGGATGGGGTGCATGTGGAGGCCGTCTATGGCGGTGCCTCGATAGAGCCTCAGATGCGGGCCCTGAAAAAGGGTGTACAGATTATCGTGGCAACGCCTGGTCGTTTGGTTGACTTGAAGAATCGTGGAGTAGCAGACTTAAGTGGTATTCAGAATATCGTGCTTGATGAGGCTGATGAGATGCTGAACATGGGTTTCTCGGAGAATATCAGTGAGATTTTCGAGTCGATTGATGAGAACCATAGTACGCTGATGTTCTCTGCCACGATGAGTCGTGAGGTGGAGCGTGTCGCCAAGAAATACCTGCACGACTACCAGGAAATTGTCGTAGGCAGTCGCAATGAGGGTGCAGAAAACGTGAACCATATTTATTATATGGTGAATGCGAAGGACAAATACCTCGCCCTGAAGCGTATCGTCGACTATTATCCCCGTATCTTTGCCATTATCTTCTGTCGCACAAAGATAGAGACGCAGGAGATAGCTGATAAACTCATCAAGGACGGCTATAATGCAGAATCTTTGCATGGAGATCTTTCACAGCCACAGCGTGATCTGACGATGCAGAAGTTCCGTCAGCATCTCACGCAGTTGCTCGTAGCGACGGATGTGGCTGCCCGTGGTCTTGATGTAGATGACCTCACCCATGTCATTAACTTCGGACTGCCTGATGACATCGAGAATTATACCCATCGTTCTGGTCGTACAGGTCGTGCTGGCAAGAAAGGCACTTCAATCTCGATTGTGCATAGTCGGGAGAAATTCAAGATCCGTAATATCGAGAAGGAGATAGGTAAGCAGTTTGTCGAGGCGCAGATTCCTTATGCGGAGGAGATCTGTAAGAAGCAGCTCTACAAGGTGATGGATCAGATAGTGAAGACGGATGTCGATGATGAGGAGATAGCTCCCTTTATGCAGGATATCAACCGCTACTTCGAATATATCGATAAGGATGAACTGATCAAGAAGATTGTATCTTTGGAATTTGGAAAGTTCCTCGCATATTATGCGGAGGCACCTGAGATTGATGTCGTTGTTCCGGATAAGAAAGAGAAAAGGCCCCAAAGCGATAAGCAGAAACTGCAGAACAAGGCCCAGAAAGGCTACAAGCGTCTCTTTATCAATCTTGGTAAGCGTGACGGTTTCTATCCTGGCGAACTGATGCAGACGCTGAACCGTTTCGTGGGCGGACGCCAGGAAGTGGGCCATATCGATTTGCTCGACACCATCTCTTATTTCGAAGTGCCTGAGAAGGACGCCAAGAAAGTGATGATACAGTTGACGGGCATTCGCCACAAAGGACGAACCGTTCGTTGTAACGATGCGGATGAAAAGCCCGATTCCATCGAGAAACCCAAGGGTAAGCCCAAGCGACAGAAGAAGGATGACTGGCGCAGTATGATGGATGAAGGCTGGGCCATGCGTAAACCTCGTAAAAAGAAGAAATAATAAAGCCTCGCAATTGCGAGGCTTTAATATTACTTGGCGTTTATTTCCTTGATAAGCCTGTCTGCCTTACCCCATTTCTCCATCATATAGAGCACGTAGCGGATATCCACACCGATACAACGTGCCAGTTGTTTGTCGAAGAAGATGTCCGAACTCAGGCTATCCCAGTTACCATCGAAAGCCAGACCAATGAGTTCGCCCTTGCCATTGAACATCGGGGAGCCAGAGTTTCCGCCCGTGATATCGTTGTTCGACAGGAAGCAGAGATGCAGCTTGCCCGTGGTCTTATCGGTATATTTTCCGAAGTCCTTGGCAGAGAGCAGTTCCTTCATGATAGGCTCAGCCTCGTAGTCGATGACACCTTTCTCGCCCTGTTCCATCTTCTTTACGATGCTGCTGGCCTCGGTGTAGTAGCCTGAGGGCTGTCCTGCCAACAGGTATTCGCCCACCTGACCATAGCTCAGACGCATGGTGAAGTTGGCATCGCTGTAATTGGGCATGTCCTCCTCCATGCGCAGTTTGGCAGCACAGAGATAACGCTCCTGATTATCGATGCTGTCGTAGGTTTCCAACAGGTCTGCACGGATCTCTGCCAAAGCGGAGATCAGGCTCTCACCATACGACACACCCGGATCCTTGTGATAGTTCTTCTTGTTTACGAAGATCTTCTTGTTGTTCTTCATCAGCTGCGACTTCTTGAAGAGATGGTCCACATATTGCTGGTAGTCACCACCGAACTTACTGTCAACGATCTGATAGAAATCAGGCTGGTATTTCTCTTCCACCTGTTCGCGGTAGTTCTTCATCAGCGCAGCCAGCACTTCACGGTCGAGGTTCAGGTCCCAGGTGTCGCTGTTGTCCTTGAAGTCGATATACTGCTTCTTGGGCTTGTCCTTGTCACCCTTGACCTGAATGCCACGCGTCACTCTTAAGGCACGATTGGTCATCTCGTCATTACGTCCGAAGGTCTCGTTGAAGAACATCATCGCACGAACGGCGTTGAAACGCTTCTTGTAGAAGTTCTCGAGCTTGGTGAAGTCGAGCTTGTCCTTCAGGAAGCCTGTAGAATCCTGCCACTGACGGATTTTGGCCTCGTAGGCGGCCTTCTGCTGGATGAGTCCGATACTGTCGATACATTTGTTCATACCGATGGAGTTCTTCCAGTAGTTGGAGCTGGAGGCATACTTCGAGTCGTATTTGATGCGTACGGCCTCAGAGGCACGCATATGGCGGATCATGATGTCCTGTTTGATCTCACGGGTCTGATAGCGGGGCTTGTTCTGCGCATCGCGACGCTCCAGGATGCCGTAGCTCGACAGATAGCGGCTGGTGCTGCCAGGATAGCCGAGGGTCATCGAGAACGAGCCTGGCTGATAGCCCTGCAGCGAAACCTGTGCCCACTTCTTGGGATGCATGGGGACATTATCCTTTGAGTATTTCGCAGGACCACCTGTCTTGGGGTCCACATAGATGCGGAACACAGAGAAGTCGCAGGTCTGGCGGGGCCACATCCAGTTGTCTGTCTCACCACCGAACTTTCCCATCGACTTGGGCAGTGCAAACACCAGGCGTACATCTTCGTAGTCGCGATAGGTGGTCAGGAAGAATCTGTTGCCCTCATAGAACGGCTTAATCTCTACACGCAGCGTGGAGTCCTTGGCCCTTACCTGCTTCTGAATGGCGTTTTCCAGAGAGTCCACGAGGTAGGCACCACGTCCTTTTTCTGCACGCTTCTCATAGCCGAGAGAGTCGATCAATAAACTGGTGATATCCTTCTGCTCTACCATAAAACTTACGAAGAGGTCTTTATTGGGCAACTCTTCTTCATAGGAATTGGATATAAAGCCGTGAAGCATATAGTCGTGCTCCACAGTGGAGTGCGAGCGGATAGCCTCGAAACCACAATGGTGATTGGTGAACACCAGACCATCAGGTGATACGACCACACCAGAGCAATAACCGCCAAAGTTCACCACGCAGTTCTTGACGGCCTGATCGCCTTCATAGAGTGCGCCATAGGGCAGTTCGTAATTTTCCATTTTCATCGTCTCATAGACGGCATTGGGCAGGTTGTACAGCGTCCACATGCCTTCATCTGCCTTTGCAGAGAATAGTGAACAGTGGATAGCGACCAGTAAAAACAGTAATTTCTTCATATCTTATTTTTTGAAATATTTTCCGATAACGGGGAGCTTGCTAAGGGGTAAATCCTTGTAGAGGATATATGATATATAGCTGCAAATACAAACGATGTTGAAGGCCAGCGTCAGGAGGGGGCTGAAGCCGTAGGCGTCAGGCACATAATACATCGCCATCGTCAGCAGCACAGCCATGATGACATAGATGGCAATGCTTTTCAGCGGATAGTTGAGCGGGTAGTATTTCTGTCCCACGAAGTAGGAAGTGATCATCGCTACGCCATAGCCGGCCACACCTCCCCAGGCACAGGCCATATAGCCGTACTTCGGCACGAAGATGAAGTTCACTGCCAACAGCACAGCGCATCCGATGCCTGAGAACCACGCACCCCAGATAGTCTTGTCGATAATCTTATACCAGAACGACAGGTTGAAGTAGATACCCATCATGATTTCAGCTGCCATCACAATCGGTATCACTTTCAGACCCACCCAGTAGTCAGGCTTTCTGACGATGTATTTCACGATCAAGTATTCCGACTCATCATGGACGTTAAGACATCCGATCACTATCAGAAACGCAAGCAACGTAAAGATGATGAAATACTTCATCGCCTGCTCATACATCTCGTGCTGCCCCTTTTCCTTGACGCCAGAGAACACGATCGGCTCGTAGGCAAAGCGGAAAGCCTGGGTAATCATCGCCATAATCATCGCAATCTTCGAGCAGGCACCATAGATACCGAGTTGCTCACGCATTTCCATTTTGTCACCTTCGTAGATATAGGGGAAGAGCATCTTGTCGGCTGTCTGGTTCAGGATGCCAGCAATACCAAGGATAAGAATGGGCCACGAATAACTGAGCATCGTGCGCAGCAATTTCGTGTCGAGTCGCCAGCGGAAACCTGTATACTCCGTAATGAGACAGATGGCGAGCATAGCTG
>JAEETD010000145.1 GCA_016290175.1 Prevotella sp.
AGGATCTGCTGTGGATGAATCGCATCGGCATAGCCGGTTTCCACCAGTTCGACGCTGGTGGTTCGATGATGCAGGGCCTGCCGCCCGTGGTGCCCCAGACACCATATCTGAGTGATGAATGGAAGGATAACTTCGCCTATGCCATCCATCTGGCCGATTCGTTGGGTATGGAGGTGGGCATTGCCTCTGCTCCAGGCTGGAGCAGCACTGGCGGCCCTTGGGTGGAGCCCGCTGATGCGATGAAGAAGCTTACCTGGCGCACGCTGGAGGTGAACGGTAACGGCAAGAGCCAGACACTGACGCTGCCCGAGCCCTACAAGACGATTGGCCGCTTCCAGAACGTGAGTGCCGGAATTTATGCGCCTGTGTTTGAAAAGATGCCCCAGTGGTATCAGGACATTGCCGTGGTGGCCGTCAGGGTGCCGGAGGCAGAAAAGACCATGCAGGAACTCGGTGCCACCATTACTACAAGCGGCGGTGACTTCACCGTAGAGCAACTCACCAACGGAGACATCAACGATGGTCCAGAACTGGCGCTCAACAAAGAGGGCACCCACGCTTGGATCCAATACAATTTCCCCAAGGCAGTGACCATCCGCTCCTTCACCTTAGTGGGCGGACAGGTGCAGGGACAGTTCGATCCTGATCGTACCTACGACAATACGCTCCTGTGCAGTCAGGATGGCGAGACGTGGACGGAAGTGATCCGCGTACCTTCTTCTAATCTGGAACAGATCACGGTGGACATCCCCGAGACCACTGCCAAGCACTTCCGCCTGACGGTAATCAACCCCAAGCCGGACTACAGCCTGATCTACTACGGAGCCCAAGTGGTGATTCCTACTGGCACCGCCATCCACGAGTGGAAGCTGAATACGATATATAAGGTGAACCACGCCGAGGAGAAGGCTGGCTTTACCACGCCGGGAGACCTACTGACACTCCTCACCCCAGCCACTGACGCCCCAGTGCAGGAGACCATCGACCTGACCGATAAGGTGAAGGATGGTGTGCTGACGTGGAAAGCGCCTGCCGGCAAGTGGCGCATCTACCGCTTCGGTGCTTCTCTCACGGGTAAGCAGAACCACCCCGCTCCGCCGGAAGCTACCGGTCTGGAGGTGGACAAACTGGATGCAGATGCCTGGAACCGTTATTTCCATACCTATCTGGATATGTATAAGGATGCTGCAAACGGTCTGTTAGGAGCACGTGGCATCCAGTATCTGATGATCGACAGTTACGAGGCCCAGCAGATGACTTGGACACCCAAAATCGAACAGGCCTTTAAGGCGGCCAGAGGCTATGACTTACGACCCTGGCTACCTGCCCTCACAGGTGAGATCATCGGCAGTTCCAAGGCAACCGAGGACTTCCTCTTCGACTGGCGGGAGACCATCGGGGAACTCTTTGCTGCCAACTACGACCGCGTGAATGAAATCCTCCACGAATACGGGATGAAGGGACGCTACACGGAAAGTCATGAGAATGCCCGCACCTTCGTGGGCGACGGTATGGATCCCAAGCGCTCTGCCACCGTACCGATGGCTGCCATCTGGACGGTAGGTGCAGCGGAAAGTGTCGCCTATCAGGCAGATATCCGTGAATCGGCATCAACTGCCCATATCTACGGACAGAACATCGTGGCGGGCGAAAGCTTCACCACCAATGGTATGCTGGGCGGTGCTTACACCTGGTATCCCGGCAACCTGAAGGAAGTGGCCGACGTGGCCCTGATGAGCGGTCTCAACCGCTTCTTCATCCACGAGAGTGCCCACCAGCCCTCCGACGACTTCCGCCCCGGATTGGGCCTCCTGATCTTCGGCCAGTGGTTCAGCCGTCATGAGACGTGGGCAGAGTACGCCAAGTATTGGATGGACTATCTGGCCCGTAGCAGCTACTATCTGCAGGCTGGTCGTAATGTGGCCGATGTACTGTGGTACTATGGTGAGGATACCAACATTGCCTCGGCATACGGCAAAGCCCTGCCAGATGTACCTGATAGTTATAACTATGATTTCTGCAGTCCGCATGCGTTGTTGAATTGTATCGCTTCAAAAGATTATAAGGTCATCGCCTTGGGTGAACACACACAGAACATGAGTATAGAAGTGCTTCGGAAACTCCACCAATTGGTCTCTGAAGGCGTATTCCTCATTGGCAAGGAGCCCGTGAGTCTGGCTGGGCGCTGTGACAATGCCAAGGAGTTCGAACATCTGAAAGCCGACATCTGGCATACTGGTCGCACGAATGTATGGACAGGTAGCGTGGCAGAGGGACTCAAGCAATCTGGTGTGACTCCCGACTTCCAGAGTTCCATCCCTGGCATACGCTTTGTACACCGCATGGATGGTGAACGGAACATCTACTGGGTACGTAACTTCAGCGGCAAGGAAGTGGATACAGACATCGTGCTCCGTGACGCCAAGGGCACCCTCACCGTGATGAATCCCATCAACGGCAAACCCGTTTATGGTGCGCTCAAGAACGGACGGTTGCACTTAGGAGCCGATGATGCCTTGTTCATCGTGGCCGATCCTGCTGCAGAACCTCTAGCGGAGCCTGCACCTCTGAAGCCCGCTGGCGAAGTGGCGCTTGACGGCCCGTGGACGGTTTCCTTCGAAGGCCAGGACGCTCCCGAAGGCACCCTGTCATGGCAGACGCTCTCTTCCCTCACGGAGTCTGACGAACCTGCCGTGAAGTATTTCTCCGGCACCGCCACCTATCAGAATACCTTCACCCTACCCAAAAAACATCTGCCCGCTGGTCTGTCTATCGATCTGGGCGAACTGGGCCAAATGGCCGATGTCTTTATCAATGGCGAACATGTAGATTTCCTTTGGAAAGCACCATACCAAGTAAACTATGAAGGCAAGCTAAAACCCGGTAAGAATACCATCGAAGTAAAGGTGGTGAATACCTGGGTGAACCGCCTCATTGGCGATGGCCAGCCCGGTGTTGAGGGTCACAGTTTCACCCCTGTAGCCTTCTACGGTGTCAAGAGCCTCACGC